>CAYFXY010000018.1:9045-10204 GCA_964347205.1 uncultured archaeon | reverse complement strand
CATTATTTCCAATCTCATTAACTGATTCTAAAACACCAAAAATGCGGAGATACTCTCCTGAGATATAATAATCTCCTAAAGTAAGGTTAATCCACGGACCATCAGGAGATGTACTTTTCTGGGCATATATCTCTGAAATATGATTGAGACTCCAAGTAGAAATAGAAAAACTTTCACCTGAAGTACCAATATCTTCATCCATTAACAGAAACTGGTTTGTTGAGTTTAAATAATAAGAAAAAACATCATTTCCTAAACTATCTTGAACAGAAGTTAAGGTCCATCCATTTGGTAAGTATACTCCAAAACGATACCCTTGAAAACCAAGAGGTGGTTGCCCGTTTGGAATAGAATAATTGATCTTCCACTCGGGATTAAGATTAGCGGCAGCATTGAAGAAAGTCTTTGCAGCTGCCCTATTTTCGGTTTTCACATACATAGAGAATTGAAAGTCAAAGCTCACTGAATAATTTGAGTTAAAGTTAAACAACAGAGTGGTATTCCATGCATTTGAAATGTCAATTTCTTCTCGTAAGACTTGATCCGCATACATATCAACTTTGCCAAGACTTCCAGTAGTATCGATGACTAATGTATTGTTTAACGCTAAAGCAACTTCACTTGGTTTTGAATAAGAACCAATTTGATATTCAAAATTATCGAAAAAGATATGGCCATCGACATCAAGATTTGAAGTGCTATATTTTTGAATTGAAATTCGGAGTAATAGTGAACCATTGACCGGGCTAGTGACAAAACTTACATGTGTCCAACCGGTGGGGCTAAATGAAGCAGTCGAAGCAAACCAATTCCCCACAATTCCCATGCTATCTTCCACCGCAACTCGAATGATTAGCCAATCCTCTTTTGTGATGTCAGCAGAATAGCTTACATCAAAAGAAAGAGTGAGAGAATCGGGGATTATAGATGAGAAATATTCAAAGTCGTTATCAATTATTGCTGTTTGATCGAAATTTATTTTTGAATAAGCTAATTCAACATCGAGACATGAGTTGGGATTTCCACCTGAGACATTACTTATCGAAGATACTAATCCTGAACCTGTGGCTGTGAGTGTCCAATTGTTATTTGGTTCAGGGAATTGTTCATAACCGCCGTTTGGTACCGGATTTGTTGTTTTTCGTAGATTTGATATCTC
>CAYFXY010000018.1:314-9035 GCA_964347205.1 uncultured archaeon | reverse complement strand
TTACTTGATGGATAAGAGTGGCTGATCATGAATCAATTGGTACCCTCGGTAGTTGGTGGGAAACCACTCGGAGAGATACGCGAAGGCTGTATTATTATGTGCATTCTCAATTAGAAGGCTATCATTCCGCGCAAACTCGAAAACATCAAGATGGGTTCCTGTTCCTTCATAGGGTGAGATTGTTGTTTGTATTGGAGCCATACCAATGCTATTCCCTATAGCTGTAGGAATGTTTGCGATAGTTAAGACAAGAAAGCCTATGAAGAATAGTGTCAATTTCCGCCACAATTCAAGCCTGTCCCCGACAGTTGATATGTTGTTATATGGTTCAGTATTTTTATCTTTATATTGATTTTCTCTGCTAACAATCTATGTTTTTGATATCTGATTTTGATGCGTTTTTTTGTGTTTAGCATTTGCATATTCTAGAAAAAATTTACCAATAGGTGTCGATATCAATTAGAGCAGTAGCTTTACTTATTTACTCGAGTTAATAAGAAACTACAATTATTGTGCTTTGACTCGATACCAATAGTTGTACGCGTTTTCAAACCCAAGACTGTAATACAATTGTTGCGCAGGTCCATTGTCTTCTTCGACCTGTAAATAGCTTTGCGTTGCACCTCGTCCAATTCCCCAACTGATTAAACTCTGAGTAATGGACCTAGCAACCTTTCGTCGACGGTATTTTTCATCTGTTACGAGTGAAAACAATCCTAGCCACTCTCCATCTAATACTCCCATCCCAACGCCAACGATTTGATTATCTATGATGGCAGCAGCACAGGCCTTGTCAGTGGTAATACGCTCAATAATTCCTTGGCGAACAGCCATAGTTTTGTTATCGAAACCTGCCGCTTTTCGATAAGTAGCATACCAGTCTTTCCATGGCGATCCAAATACCACAATCCCAACTTCTGGTTCTTCGAGGGATGTTTCACTTAGAACACCTATTAACACTTTTACACGCATTTCTATGACTAATCCTAAAGATTCGAGGTACGAATCCAAGTTCGCAGGTTGACTGACTGATGTCAATTGAAATCGAATTGGTAATTTAAAGTTCTCATAAAATTGTTGAACCTGTTGAAGGGCTTCTCTAAGATTACTGGAATCAGGGTTTTGTAAAGGTAAAACACTATTTGCTCTACGTGTGATTCCCTCAGTAGCTCGGAGCATCCAGCCACCATATTGTTTTATGTGTGCTGCAGGCCAGGCACGAGCTGCTATCACCTCAATTTCTCTAATATCATTAATTGATCTCACTAATAACGCCCATTTTCTGTTTTCTTCACAACAAGGATTCTTATGCATGATTTAATTGTTGCTTGATGGAGGTTCAGATGGTTTCATATTTAAAAAGGATTCACGTGATTTATCTTTCTGGGAAGTATCTACTGATTTCTGGAATATTTGTGATTGGATTGCTTTTCGTTATTTCATATCTTTTAGGTATAACATCCTATCAAAAATATAGAACAACCTTTTGAGTTGGGCATTATGACGAATTAGTTGTTCTAATCGCTCAAACTGGCCTATTTAGCATACTCATTCCTGTATCCGGTTTTATTTTGATCCTCATAGCAACGTATCTGAAAAACCAACCTAATTGATTTATCATACTAGTCATTTACAAAATCAATAAAGCGACTTTACCTGAAATATGCTAAATTGAGATTTTTGTCGCTAATAGGCTTCTAAAAAACCCATTAAATTCATTAATTTCATTGAATTCTCCGAAGTTTGCTTTCAACAAATCATAAAAAAACAATGAAGTCTTTCACTGCAATTTAGTAAAAGGAACACATTTTATTTAGGGAATGAAGAGCATAAATTATTATTGATTTGGGATTACAGATTTCCAAATGTAGGGTAGAGTGACAATGGCAATTCATAGCTTCTATGTCATCGCATGGGATTCTGGACAACCCCTTTACCACCGAACATGGGTAGAAGTTACTGATAATCCAACACTTCTGTCTGGACTTTTAGCGAGCGTTGAACTTCTAGCCCTGAAAATTACATCCCAACATGTTGACATGATTACTATGCAGGATTCACGGGTCTTCTTTAAAGTCGATGATGAAAACGGATTGCTTTTCGTGTTCATCACCGATATTGCTGATGATCCCACCCGATTTAATAATTATCTCAATATGTTGCATAAACGTTTTTTAGAAAATTTTTCAGATATTACCTCCCATATACCCATAAACCAGCGGGATCCCCGTCGCACCCGGGTTTTTGATGAACTTGTAGATAGCCTGATATCGCATTGGGAATCCGGTGAAACAACCCTTCGTACTGCGAAGATCATGGATATTATGGATGTGTTTATCCAGTTCTACAATGTCACTCTGCATAAAATCCTTTCTCCTCGTTCATTGGAGCAGCATTATACCGATATCGAACGTATTTTCAACACTCATCTTAAAGCGGATCCTGCTCTGCGTGATATCACTTTGGATAGACATGGAGTTGTCTCCATCGACAAAGTAAATCCTGAACAGGTTAAACCTAATTCACTAATTGATATTCTACATGTGATTTTAAAGGAACTAATAGCAATCGCACGTCGCGCACGAGTAAGACAAAGTTACGAAAGTTTATTCTTTGAACACTTCGCTCCCCTTATTAAAGACGAACAGGACCGCATTGATGAATACGAATTACAAAAAAAACTGGTGATGGAGCTTTTATGACCCCCCCACCTATTTCCGATTTCAAATCAGACAAGCCCGCATATACCCATCGGGCTAAAATCATTGTCGTAGGAGATGCGGCAGTTGGAAAAACGAGCTTGATAGTTCGCTATGTTAAAGGGATTTTCAATCCTAGTTACATAATCACCTTAGGTGTGAACTTCTTCATTCAAGATGTTCAAATGGGGGAGAAAACTTTGCGCTTGCAGATCTGGGATACTGCCGGCCAAGAGCGATTTGGTCCTGTGAGACAGAAATATTACAAAGGTGCTCGTGGAGCTATTTTGGTATTTGATTTAACAAATCCTAAAAGCTTTGAACGACTGATTTTTTGGATTGACGAAGTGAAACAGGGCTGTGGTGACATCCCAATGGTCTTCGTAGGGAACAAAGCCGATTTACATCCAAAAATCACGCCAGAGCAAATTCAAAAGTTTGGAACAGCGCATAATCTAACCTATGTAGAAACCAGTGCAAAAACCGGTATGAATACTGTCAAACCCTTCTTTTTCCTTTCACCAAAGATCTTAGAAAAAATTGTAGGCTGATTATTCTTCTATTTGCAGTGTAGTCAATAATTAATTACTTTGTGTGTATATTATCTCAAGCATATGAAACTGGTACTATTATGATTGGGTATGATATTTCAAATGCGAAAAGAAACAAACCTTAAACTTGGGCAGTCAGAACTTGGAAAACTCAAATGGGAAATCACTGCAATAAAATCCTTAGTGAAATTACCACGGAGTAGAACAATTCCTTATCGATTCCAATTTCAAATCACAAATGATTATGAGTATCAATTGCAAGTTAAAGTTCAGGTCAGGGCGCCATCACAAGTTTTGATCTTTAGGAGAAAAACCTTCAAAAAGATAGGTCGCACACGTTTATCATCAATCGCCGATCAAACGTTTGACATAATTGAACATGCCATACCAGGCCACAAGAGTGCGAAATTTGATTTTTCAGCCTATTTTCGACCCCATCTCGCCACACCACTAAAGCCATTTTTAGTGCTTCACTATCGTATTTATGCGCAAAACGAAGAAAGAAAATTCGTGCTCAACTCTGATCCGTATCGAATTAGAATTCCGGTGGAACAAAGCAGAAATCCCGCATGATACTGAATATTTAACTATTGACATTTAATCTAGGTGAGGTTATAGCGGATTTGACTCTTCTGAAAACACAACCCCCATCGGGGCTAGAGGTACTGGTTTTCTCTGATATGAAGTGCCAGATCATTCGCTACCTCAGAGCTTAAAAAAATGCTCATGATGTGCCAATCTATCTGCACCGTTCTTTTTAGAATTAAAAGTGTTTTGTTTAGCATAATATATTTTTTAATTTATTATATTGTTTTTGTTTATTGCTTATATCTAATTTTTATAGTCTTTTAATATTTTTTATGCTTATTGCATATTATTAATATACCTTATATTAATAGTTAATAATAATTATCCGCGTTAGATTTATATGTACTATAATAATTTTTTTAGTATTACATAATAGTAAATTTTATCAGAATTGAATAAAAAACTTTAAAAAGTATTAATATATTAGGTCTTAATCTAAATATAATATCTAATTTAAAATATTATAGTACTATATTATTACATATTTTAGTCTAAAATAATAGTTTCCTGTTGAATTTATCAGAGAAAGGCATAATCTAAAAAGAATGGTAAAAGAATTTATGCATTAAAAGGAAAATTAGATTGTCAAGCAACCAAAATATTTTTGTTAAGTTTAGACATAAACAGGGGACTGAGGTACTGGTTCGAGGTAAAATTCTAGGCACTAGTTACGTGCGGCGGGACCAAGGGCCTCAACAGTGGAGTAAGGAGGAGGCTTATCGCCGACATAATCTCCACCTAAAACAAAAAACCTATTCAATAAAAATGAAAAAATAAATGGAGAGAAACAAATTAACTATTGTTATCCTTGTCTCTGCTTTTGTTATCTTCTTCCTAGCTCTATCACTTAATCCATCGAGATCGACAAATACAGACTCCATAACCCCGTCTAAATCCGTTTCAAAATCCTGGTCTCCACCCGCAAGATCACTAACTAAATACTTCCGATATGACTATCTAGACCCAATGTTTGATGATCATTGGTACAACATTGTTGGCCTAGCAGTTAACGTATCTTGGTACTCTATGGGAGGCACTCACGGCCCAATCTTCCTTGGAACCTACTATACCGATCACTTTGGTATGATTAGGCTCGATGATATTCCGAGAGGCGTTTATCTAATCGAGTATAAATGGAACGGGCAAATCCATAGCGAAAATCTAACGGTTAGCAGTTGCATGCGAGACTGGTTCTATTGGAACGAGTTAGATGCGAAAGGTGGAGACAAGGCGATTTCTTTTTTTCATAGTACCGAACACCCAATGATTTTCCCAATCCCATCTTTAACCGAGTGCATCCTAAACTCAGTGCATGGAGAGTTACATCAGTGTCAGTAACCAAGGTTGCAGCTTTTTTTCGCTCTGCCTTGAAGGAGGAACCAGAAGCACGGTGGGTGTGGGAACGAGGAAAAGAGAAGAGTGGTCTAACGTCTGAGTCCGCTCTTGCTGCTGCGGTGACATACCTGCGGATGCAAGCCCGGTCGTCATTAAGATTAAACTATATTTCTCAGCTCTATTTGCCTCTCTATCTTGTCAGAGTACATGCAGAAAAAAGCCTTCTCATTAGTGGAGTGGGAAATACCTCGACTACAATCAAGAATGTTACAGTGCTACCACCAGATGCATTTGAAAACCTGTTAAGTCATGCAGATGAAGTTCAACAAGTACCGACTCTCATAACTAATTTGGAAAAGCTTGTAAAGAATATCGATCCAACTAGTATAACGATCCCAAACCTTTTGAAGCCAACAATGATTGAACCGCTACGTCGGCTTATTGAACCTTCTTTATCGCAACCGTCCACGAAGTGTTTAATTGAACCGGTAGTTGACATTAATGCAGCGATATCCATTGGGTTATTAATGCGTGATGAAATCTCCCGACTTGAACACTCACATGAACATTTGATGCATATGATGGATGCGATTAATAGGTATATAGAGGGTCAATTAAATTACATCAACGAAGAACGATTGAAAATTCATCAGGATACAGCTGCCGAACTTGGAATGGCTCAGCTCTTGAATCAGCTGGAGGGCATCTTAAAATTTGCCACAAAGCAATGTAGGCAATTTATCGTACAAATGGATGCAAGTCCAACAAAAACAGATTTAATTTTTCGTGAGGACAACGAAGATTTGATTCAACCCCAGATACTTGCTCATGATTTTCGACAAACACTCCAACAAACGTCTATTGAGCTGGATGTGGCTTTTTCTCAACTTGAAGAGGCAGAACGTCGATGGCTTTCAATTTACGAACAAGAACAAATAGCTCACCAACAGAATGGGGTAATCAGCTATCCTTTAGAGCACCGCTCGCTTACTTCTTCAAGAAAAGGCATGACAATGGAAGCCGATTCTCGACTTGGCATTTTGGTGAGTCTTAGAGAACGTATTTTAGGAAGTTATCCTGCACTCGTTCAGACCCTTCATGATATAAGTACTAAATTGGATAAACAATTCAATCGGTTCATGGAGATAACAGCAAAGACTAATGATCTCCTTGGAGAACATCCATTAATTAGAATTCTTGTCCCAATATTTGTTGTTAAGACGAATAATCCAACTAAGTACGCAATTATACCGCCATTAAAACTTCTGCGTCCTTCATCAGCCATTCATTGGCGACGTTCAAAAAGTGTTCCTCCTGTAAAAGCATTCAATGTTAGACTCTTTGACGAAAACTTCTGTGGTGCTTTACAAGAACTTTTACGCTCTGAGATGATTACAAAGCCCCAGTTCAAGAATCGCTTGGATCAACTTGGCCTTAGGAACAACATGCTTAAACATAAGAAACGGATTGATCAGTTTCTCCAAGGAATTCAGCAACTCTCAATCCGCGGTTTTTTAACAACAAATCTCATTGATGACTTAACTCAGTTTTGGATTCAACTCAAATAGGTCTCCTTTCTCCCATTTTACGACATAGTTTCAATCTAGTTAGTCCTGCTGCGAAAGCGTTCTTTTTATGCTCGAATTACGCATAGCATAGTACGGTGACTATGGTGGAAATTCAGGAACGTGATGAAGGATTGCTTAATTTCTTAACTCCTTCAGTGCTTATTATAGTGGGGCTTCTACTCCTTTCGACTGGAGCGTTGGCTATCCTTCTGGTTAACTCTCTGATTCCTATTTTGATTCCCGATGCTACAATTGCTGCAGTGCAGATGAATCTCTTTGGGCAAATTGTTGGCATAATTGTGACGATTCTTTTCCTGATTCCTTTCTTTGGAGTAAAGAAAATCGAAACTGAATCTCTATCTACTTGGCGAATAATCAAGGTGTTAGGAGTGGCCTGTTTTGCCCTGACTGTGGCGACGTTTTTAGCTTTTTTACTTTGGGTCGTATTTACAACCCTGGGGCTTCCTATTATTCATTCGTATGGGAGCCTTATTCTCACTCCTGAACAGCTAGCTAATCCTGCAAATATTGTGCTCTTTTTTGCAACCACTACTATTGGTGCTGCTGTATTCGAGGAACTCATTTTCCGGCGAATGCTAATTCCGACACTCGAAACTCGGGGAATGGCTCCAACCGCAGCAGTATTGGCATCGAGCCTTGGTTTTGCGCTAATCCATGTACCCAACGATGTTATCAATGGTAGCATAGGTTATGTCATCACCCATTTCATTACTACCTTTACGCTCGGATTGATGCTTGGTCTCATCTATGTATTTACCCGTAACATCCTTTTTCCCATGATTATCCATGCATTCATTAACTTCATCGCCTTTTCAGAGCTTATTCTCTATAATCTTAGCAACTTCAATCTTCTCCTCCTCTTTGCTCTAATTCTGCTAGCTATCTGGATTATCGGGATCCTTGTCGGAGTCCTTGCCGTTATCTGGTACTTCCGCACTCCCCAACCTCGTTGGGCAGAAATCTTGAAAATGAAATCAAAAATCAATATTCTTCCAGGTTTGACAGGCTATCTAATAATCGCCTTTGGGCTAGTTTCACTTCAAGTTGTCGTAGAGCTCGGTATTGCGTTAATCTTCTTTGCTAATATTTTCGCACTCTATGCAGGCTTATTCCTGTTCTACTTAGTCTTCTTTTTACTGCTCTTAGGTCTTGTATACGTAACTCACTATGAACCATCGACCTTTGCTGAAGAAGAACGATCCGAATCACATCAGATCTATGATCAGGCAAGCGATGTTACCCTGGAACCTCCCCCAGAGTAAGCGGAATCATGCGTCGTGAACGACCGCGTACGATGGTTACATCCAACCGAGTTCCTACCTCCCGTTTACGAAGTTCTTCTTGGATTTGACCCATGGTCAGAATCTTTGCACCATCAAATTCCACAATAATGTCCCCCTCTTGCAATCCTGCTTGAGCTGCTGGACTTTTAGTTACGACTTGCGCGATCAAGACGCCTTCAGATGCTGCGAGATTATAAGTTCGAACAATCTGCGGATTCACCGCGACGCCAAAAAAGCCCATATACGAGCGCCGAACGTGTCCAAACGCGATGATTTCTTCAGTTACATCGTTCACGGTATTGATCGGGATTGCGAACCCAATGCCTTGGGCAAACGGTAACATCGCCGTATTGATGCCAATTACATTGCCATTAATGTCACATAAAGGACCCCCGCTATTTCCTGGGTTAATTGCCGCATCAGTTTGAATCAGTTTTTCTAATACCACATTCTTTGCCTGAATCTGACGTTTGACTGCACTAATCACCCCTGTGGTCACTGTGGGACCGCCTAAAATGAATCCATAGGGATTTCCTACGGCAATTGCGAGTTGACCCACTTCCAGTTGGTCCGAATCACCTAACCTGGCCGGTTCTAGTGCTCCATTTTCGACCCTGAGTACAGCAATATCCACAAGTTGATCACCACCAAGTAAAGTAGCGTCATATCGGTCGCC
>CAYFXY010000018.1:0-304 GCA_964347205.1 uncultured archaeon | reverse complement strand
GTGATGAGCGGAACCATCCTTCCCACGCCAAGCTCGGTCGCCTTTTGAATCAGCAATTGAGATTCGTTGGGCCTTATGGATGACATGACGGTTGGTCACTATATGGCATTGATCATCTAGGACCACACCGGAGCCCATTCCACCAACAGGATGAACCCGATAAAAATCACGCATCAAGGCAAGGGTACTGACACTAACAACACTAGGTGTCACTTTTTTAACAGCGTCAATGAGCTCTTCTTGGAAAGGATGTGTGGGAACAGGCATGCAAATATTCTCACATTATGTGAGTATAAACCTTACT
>CAYFXY010000017.1:36151-36383 GCA_964347205.1 uncultured archaeon | reverse complement strand
ATGCAGCACATGTGTGTTGGTTACCATCGTAGCGTAAGAATTCGTAGCATTCATCTGAGATAAGAATACTATCGTGTTCAGCTGCAAGTTCAGTAATTTCCTTCACGTTTTTCTCAGAGGCCACTGACCCTGTGGGATTACAGGGCGAATTAATGATTACCATTTTAGGAGGTTTGATCTCAAAGGCAGCACGATATTTATCAACATCGAGGTCAAATTCAGGCGTCATTGG
>CAYFXY010000017.1:35788-36080 GCA_964347205.1 uncultured archaeon | reverse complement strand
TAAGTTGCCAAGTAGCGATCAGCAATCACCTGCCTTAACTCGATGATACCTGCATTAGACGAGTAATGGGTGTGCCCTGTTGCAAATGCATCAGCAATCGCATCACCAAGAAATGGTGGAAGAGGTAAGTCTAGATCCCCAATTCCTAGTGAAATGACATCGATTCCCTTAGCTTGCAGTTTAGCACCGATTTCAAAAAATTCTCGAAGCCCACTTGGTGATACGTCCCGAAGTCGTGAAGCAGTTCTAGTTGATTTTGACATTGTCATCATATCTTCTGAAATAGTGTCAT
>CAYFXY010000017.1:30003-35636 GCA_964347205.1 uncultured archaeon | reverse complement strand
TGATAGACACGAAATTTCGCAGTAGGGTTTAACAGTGAGTGATTTCATTTTCGAAAAACTTACAACAAAACAATTCCTTATTCAATTAATAGTCCCATTCCTTACCACCCTCTTCTTCCTACAAGGTTTCAGAACCTACATTGTTAACCTATACATTGTGTTTTTCAATATTCTCTGGGAAGAAACTGGATATTATCTCCCCCTCCTCAGCCTAGTTGCAATAGGTGCGCCTCTCCTTGGGATTCTCGCGCACAAGAAAATCTCACTCCGCAACATGATTGCAGGCAGTGCGCTTTGTACGACACTTTTCGCAATCCCCATTAGCTTACAACTCCCCTATGAAATCGAGCTGCTCTTGGCATCTCTGGTTATCAGCTTTTTCGCTATCTATCTCCCATTTCACTTGTATCAGCACATTCAAGATGAATCAGAAATCAGTATACCGAGTAAAGCAGCTTTGATATCAACGAGTATAATTCTTGCCTTCACCTATGATATTCTAATCCGAAGCCTTGCTACCACCAGTGATCCCTTCCGAGGCCTCAGCTATTTTCCACTCCAACTCTTTCTTGCTATTCTTGTGTTCGTCTTCGTTATCTGGGATCTCCGCCAACAAACAAGTTCAAAGTTGACTCAAAGACTTCCAACAGATAACACTACAAAAAGTCCAATAACTTCACGACTCGCAGGCACGTTCATTATCGCAAGCTTAGGTGTGATTTTCTTCCTTGAACACACTCTCCTAATTAATCCGCATAATATTCTTCGCTGGACTAATCCCGAACACTTCCTTCTCGATCTGACCTTGGTTTTCACATCGACAATTATCATTATGATAATCGGAGTCATTATAGTGACACACCCAAAAATTCGAACCACCTTGAAACTCCATAAATGGCAAACACTAGCCATTGAAAATTTGTTTATCATCACAGCAATAGTGTTGATGTTTTTTGTCAGAACCTCATTTTTCCTCGTTCTCTTCACGCAAATCGGAATCATCATCAACTTGTTTACAATCATTCAGTATGCAATCCAACCAAAACTTCAATGGTCATCCACCAGTCTCAGTATAGCATTCTTTCTCGCAATGCTCATTTTGATTCTCTGGGACTTCATGTACGCCTTTACCTACACCTACGCATATTTGGGAGATATTGGTGTTATTTTCGCAGGTCAAACACTTACAATTCTGTTACTTGCTGCAATAATCCTTAGCATCACATCCTCTTTTGCAGCATACAAACTTGGGAGGTTAACTATATGAGTTCCACCACAAATCGTCAATGGAAAACCATACTAACATTCATTCTACTAGTAGTACCGCTACTATCCACCGCGGGCTGGGGATTACTTACCTATCACATTAACCCACAACCATCGGGACAACTTACAGTAATGACCTACAATATCCACGAAGCATTTGACATCACCAATCGATTAGATCTAAACGCGATTCTCCAAACAATTCAACAATCAGACCCAGATATTTTGGTTCTACAAGAAGTCGATACAGGCGTCATAATGTCCGGATCAACAGACCAATCGCGCTGGTTAGCTCACAAACTCAACATGTACTTGGCACCCGTTACTTCAATTAATCATATTTGGCAGAGTGATGTAATCCTAAGCAAATACCCTATTCTCAACTATGAATCTATCATATTACAGAGTCCTAGCGAGGATGATACACTTCTCCGAGCCGATATCGATATTAACGGGCAGCAAGTTTCAGTGTATGCAGTTCATTTCTCCGCGTTTAGCTCCGCGGATCGTCGAATCCAGGCAAATATAGGGATACCATGGGTAACATCTACAGGAGGTCTTAAGATCTGGGCAGGTGACTTCAATGTCGATGCCTATACTAACGATACAGTAGATCAAACTATCTACACTGACATTACAACGTATCTCAATGATTCATTTACAGTCGCATCAACTAGAACAGGCAATCAAACCTGGCCCTCTTGGGATCCTAATGAACGTATCGACTATGTATTCGTATCATCCACTATCACCGTTCTTTCGCATAGAGTCCCGATATCTTATGCCTCTGACCATCTCCCCGTTGTTGCAGAACTACAACTTCCTTCACCACCACTAACAACACACAGCATCCATGTAACAAATCTAATCCAAAGCTTAGATATAGGAAGTTGTGTAGCAATTTTAAGGAACATTAAAGCTAATTAACCGCATGAAAAAGTACGATGTCATAGTAATCGGTTCTGGATCAGGTGGCATCATCCTCGATCAGGCATATCGTGCTGGCTTCAAAGTTGCCTATGTCGATCGCGGACCCCTGGGTGGGACCTGTCTCAATGTAGGGTGTATACCATCCAAGATGCTTATTTATCCCGCAGACCGTGTAGTCGAAATTCAAGAAGCACATAAATTGGGGATTGAAGCAGAAATCAAGAATATTGATTTCCAATCAATTATGACCCGGATGCGAAAACCTATTGATGAAAGTTTAACCCATATGCGGGCAGGTCTTCAATCCGCACAGAATCTTGACTTCTATGAGACGGAAGGTCAATTTGTTGACAATTACACTATGGAAGTTGCTGGTGAGAAAATTAAAGGAGATAAGATTTTCATTGTTGCTGGAGCACGTCCATACATTCCAGCAATTAAAGGAATAGATGAAGTAGATTATCTTACCAATGAAACTCTTCTGCAAATAACTGAATTACCCAAAAGCGTGATTATCATTGGAGGAGGATACATTGCTGCAGAATATGGACACTTTCTCGCCGCAATGGGATCAAAAATCACAATTCTTCAACGTGGACCCCGTTTAATCCCAAAGAATGAACCAGAAATATCGATGACTCTGAAGCAGTCCTTGAGTAAAAGAATGACAATTCACACAAATACAACTGCCATTGAAGTGAAACGGACAACCCGAGGTGATACTGTTATTGGCCGTGATGACACGACAGGAAAAACCTCTGAATATACGGGTGAACGCATTCTCATGGCCACAGGACGAAGATCCAATGCTGATGTATTGAAAGTTGAAAAAACTGGTGTCAAAACTGATGAAAGAGGATATATTCTGGTCAATGATTATTTAGAAACGAACAAAAAAAACATCTGGGCTCTAGGTGATGTAACAGGCCGATACATGTTCAAACACGTAGCAAACAGAGAGGCACAAATCGCCTGGAACAACGCCATTCATGAACATAAACAAAAAATGGAATATCATGCTGTGCCCTATGCAGTCTTTACCTATCCCCAAATTGCAGGTGTGGGCTTAACGCAAGCAGAAGCAAGCGACCAATATGAGATTCTAATTGGTACCGCAAGATATGCTGATGTAGCAAAAGGTGAAGCAATGGTTGAAGAAGATGGATTTGCGAAAACGATTGTGGACAAGAATACCTACAAGATTCTTGGATTTCACATCATTGGACCCTACGCAGCAATGCTCATTCAAGAAGTTGTTGATATCATGAGTATTGGCGGAAATATGTGGACCCTTGCTCAAGGAATGCACATTCATCCTGCTTTAACAGAACTAATTGTTTCTGCACTCGGTAACCTCTATGATCCAACCCAAATCCACGATCATGAGCATAATCATTAGAACGGAGAGCAAATGAATTGGCTTCAAAAATAATAGTGATAATTGCATCAGCAGATAGGGCGGTGGTTCAAACTGCTATGATGTATGCACACAACACAATGAAGTTTGGATGGCTAGACGATGTCAAAATTATCTTCTTTGGACCATCTGAACAATTAGTGGCAAAAGATACCAAATTAGCGGCTGAGGCCACGAAGCTAGCCTCTTTAGGGGAAACTATCGCATGTAAGTTTATATCAGATAAAGATGGGACCTCCGAAACTCTTTCAGGGCTTGGTTTAAAAATCGAATATGTTGGACCCATAATCGCCAATCTAATCAAAGAGGGATATGTCCCAATGGTCTGGTAACTACGAAGTTGCTTTTTCTGTTGCCAAGGACTTTTCTAAATCGCGATGCAAGTCTCAGTTCTGTTCACACCATCGACACTATGGATTCCTTCCATTAATTGACGAAGATCTTCTGTCGAGGGGAGCACAGCATAAGCAATCACATCATATGGACCCGTCACTACGTTTGATCGATCAATCCCTGAGATTTTTCCTATTGCCTGTGCCACATCCCAGACTTTTCCAGCTTCAACTCGAATTAATATGTAAACAACAACAGGCATAATGAACACCTGAATAATGTAATAGCTTCACATGATATTAATTTGACATATCAATACACGATGACTAAAGGCTGAACTAAAGTGGTTAAATTGTCAGATCAAAATAGTAACCCAAAATCGATTTTTAATATCATTCATAATCGCCGATCAATCCGTAAATTCCTTGACAAACCTGTATCAGAGAACATACTCAAACAAATATTTGAAGCAGGTTTCCGAGCACCATTTGCAGCACAACTTTGTAGTTTGATTTATACACGAGATAAAAGCAAAATTAGCGAATTACGCCAATTAGGTGTTTATCCAACAACACAAGTTCTGGTGCTTTTCTTAATTGATATTCGAAGACTTGAGAAGATTATGACACGGCGAGGATATGCATATGATTTTGACGACACTTTTGCATTGTGGCTGGGTTTGCAAGATGTTTCATTAGTAATTGAAAACATCATCATTGCAGCTGAGGCTCTCGATTTAGGTTCTGTGCTACTTGGCTCGACACCGAATTTTGCCAACCAACTTGCCATGATGTTCAATATTCCCGAACGTGTGTTTCCTGTTGTAGGACTTTGTCTAGGTTTTCCGGATCCAACTGAGCATACAGAAATTCGTCCGCGCTATCCACTCAGATATAGTGCCTATCAAGAGGAGTATTTGGATCATACAGAGGAGGAGATACAAGTTAGTATGAAGGCGATGGATGAAGGGTTTCTTGCTCAAAATTATTATGTTGAGCGAAACGCAAAGATTCCATTACGTATTGGCGAGGACACCATTGATTATGATGAATATTCATGGTGCGAACACATATCACGAAAGTTCTGTCAGGGGGGCTGGTCAGTAAAACCTTTACTTGAAACACTTCGAGAATTTGGTTTCAAGTTTGATTAAGGTTTATTTAGGAAAATGAGGCCCTGATAAAACTGGAAACTGGTCCATCTGTTCTTTAAGTGCTTGAAGTTTATTAAGAAGTTCTTGGTGCATAGCTGTAATGCTCATAATAACTGTCCCATCTAGGCTCTGCTTCTCAGCAAGCATACCCGCTTCCTGCTGTAATCGTCCAGAAACGCTTACCATATCAGCAAGCCGTTGAATCATACTCTTCATCAGAGTGTCAGTATCACTAATTACAACCCGATCGGAACGAAAAATGGAACTCACATTTAACGCACTGAAGCTTAGAGGCTTGTTTTTATATTCATCAATTACTTCTGGTGTATAAGATTGGAGAAAAAGTGAACTCAATTTATCAAGTGCGTGATTGAGCTCAAACTCATCATGATCATTTGATGCAAGAATGGTGAAAACTATATTTTCGAAGACGTTGAAAGCCATTTTCACTTGAAGTAATCGGAGACGTTCAAGAGCTCCAGCATTTTTGAGGACCCGAACAATAGTGACTGCAAGTTGAGAAAATACCGGTGG
>CAYFXY010000017.1:29641-29993 GCA_964347205.1 uncultured archaeon | reverse complement strand
CGAGTTTACTTTTTCCACCAGGGGCGAGGTGAAAAAGAGGAACCTCTGTTTCACGGTGAACAATCAGAATATCATGAATCATTTCAGCCACAACTTCCTAACTTATTGCGTTCAAGGAGATTAAATCGTCTAGCTTCTGTGATATCCTCTTCCCCTTAAATCGATTGCCTTCAATTCGCCCTCTTTCACTACTACAAATAGACAACGACATTACAGAATCTTCATCATTATAAAACATGACAAAATGGTCATTGTCTAATAAAACCAAGCACTTTAGGGTCACTTGATTCAAAGTTCAGCTTGTATCCTGCACACATATTTGTGATAGTTTTGGTCTGTCAAGTTTTAAACT
>CAYFXY010000017.1:21265-29631 GCA_964347205.1 uncultured archaeon | reverse complement strand
TTGTGCGGCTGTTGCAATGGCAAGGCGCAGTCGTTGCACCTCCTGGTAGAGTCCCAAAATCATGGACATAAATAATGCTTCAGAGGGACAAGGTCGCGCCACGGCACTTGCGGCATCGGCATAGGTCCGAGCATAGATGAAGAGATTGTCAAAGGCAGGTTGTTCTTCAGCACGAAGAGCTGCACGAAATAGACCCCAATGGCGACGTTCCTTTTCAAGCTGCAGTCGATAGGTGGGTACAGTACGTCCCATCAAACACACCGCTAGTGTGAACAGCTAGATGGTTAAAAACACGCTAGCTTACATGCAAGAATTTCCCCTAGAAGCGGTTGAAACGGCAGATTTCTTGCTCATGGTATGTCAGGTTAGTCAGCTGCGGCGGCACCTTCGACGATTTCTTGGATTCGATCAGCGAACGGATCGCCTTCAACAGGAAGTACGATTGTGTCAGTGTTTAGGACATAAAGTGCCACTTCTTCACCTTTTTTCACATGTCGTGTGGCATCAAGTTCCGCTTGCGCGAGATTTGAGCCACCAATGTCTGCACGAACATCATTGTATCGACCCGTGAAGACTACACTTTTGATTATACTTGGTATTATGTTGTGATCTCCTTCAGGAACCCGGGCTTTGAAGTCCTCTGGACGGATAGCGATGTACACCTCGTCCCCCTTTGTGAACTGGAAATCGGGGAGAGGCGTTTGTCCACGGAGTTCAAGTCCCCATGGAGTTTTTGTCACTAGTTCCTTTCCGTTCGCATTTTCAATAGTTGCGGGTAAAAAGGTGCATGAACCAATGAAATCGGCAACGAAGAGATTGTGAGGTTCTTCGTAGATCGCATGCGGGGTTCCAATCTGCATGATCTTACCAAAATTCATCACTGCAATACGAGTTGATATACTAAGCGCTTCCTCTTGGTCATGAGTGACATAAATTGTTGTGGTGCCAAATTCTGATTGAATGCGTTTTAGTTCATGTCGCATTTCTAGGCGCAATTTCGCATCCAAGTTGCTTAATGGTTCATCAAGAAGAAGCACCTGTGGGTTAATTACTAGAGCCCGAGCAAGGGCGACACGTTGTTGTTGTCCTCCACTAAGCTGAAATGGTGTGCGATCTTCAAACCCTCCTAACCGAACTGCATCGAGAATTTCTAATACCCGTTTGCGAACCTCACTCTTTGCGAGTTTCCGAATTTTCAAACCGAAGGCCACATTATCAAAGACTTTCATATGGGGCCAAATCGCATAATTCTGAAACACCATACCCGTGTTTCGTTTGTACGGAGGTAACCGAGTGACATCTTCCTCATTGAAAAGTACATTCCCATGATCGGGATGATAGAACCCAGCAATCACACGAAGCAGCGTTGTTTTTCCACAACCAGAAGGACCAAGAAGGGTAAATAACTCGCCCTCTTCAATAAGAATAGAGGCATCATCCACTGCAACTACTTCACCAAAGGTCTTGGTGATATCCTGCAAATTAATTGATACCATTTTTACATTCACACCACGATTAGATTCCAATTAAGGCTTCAGAGCGGCGTTTCAATACAATATTGACTATTGCCATGACAATGATTTGGATCACCATAAGTAAAACTCCCATAGCGGCAGCCATTGATTGGCCCATGGCTAGGGCACCAAGTACTGATTGCATTTTCCAGGTGATGGGACCCCATGTAGAGTTGATATCTCCAAGGACAATGCTTGTGCTGACCTCGGACATACAATAGACAAACGACATCATAGCGCCAGCAAGAATACTCGCACCAATTATGGGTAATACAATCCCTCCAAAGACACGGACACGGCTCGCGCCAAGGTTCTCTGCAGCTTCTTCAAGTTCAACATGTGTCTGTTGGAGTCCCGCAAAGGTTGACCGGACAGTGAAAGGGAATTTCCGTACGGTATACGAAAAGGTAAGGAGAAATATAGGTGCGTATAAAGTGACCGGACTAAGAAATAGGTTAAGGAAAGGTGCGTTGGAAAAGAAAATTAGATACCCAATGGCAATGACAATACCTGGTAGGGCAATTGGAATAGTTACAAGGAGATCCAATAATTCCTTACCTGGGATATTTTTCCGAGCTACGATATAGGCAGCGCCTGTTCCCACAAGAACTATAATGAAGACAGCAACACTGCTGTAAAGCAAACTATTGAGGATGGAGCCAAAGAATTCGGCATCAACAAACATTCGCAAAAAGTTCCCAACCCAAAAACTTGTTGGAATAAGATCGCCTGTACCCCAAGATCCCGGCGCAGCGAATGCTAAGAGAAATACGCCAACATGGGGGAGTAGGGCAACTGCTAGAAGAATGATGATGAATCCGTAAAAAATGAGATAGTGAAACCAACGTGCCTTTGTGAATCGAGGGTTCCAAGTTCCACCCTTGCTAACCATCGCGTAGTGTCTTAGCGACATATAGCGGCGAATTAGTAAGAAACTCAACATTGCGATGATTAATAGTATTACACCTAAGGCTGTAGCTATTCCTTCAACTGTTCCTGTTGGAGCCCAGATATTATTGAATATAGCATAGGTTAAGGTATGTTTTACTTGTGTACTGTCTTCAAAGACGATGAGAGTACCTAAATCTTCAACAGAAAGAATGAAGGTTAAAATGGCTCCAGCTTCAATACCTGGTAAGGCTAATGGAAGTGTAACTTTGCGAAAGAGAGTAAATCCTTTTGCACCCATATTTTCTGCTGACTCTTCAAGGGTTGGATCAATATTTTGAAATGCAGCATATGCAGATAGGTAAGTTAATGAGAAAAAGTGCAAGGTTTGGACCAAAATCACCGCAGCTAGTCCATCAAGAACGATACGATATGGCAAAATTTGTAATCTCTCATAAAAGAGAACATTTAGAGATCCATCGATGCTAATCATTCGAAGAATGCCAACAGCCCCTACAAAGGGAATAGCAAGCAAAGGAATAAGCAGAGCAACCCTAAGGAAAGTCTTTCCACGGAATTCGTATCGAGCCATAATAAATGCTAATGTGACACCAATCGCGGTGGAGAATAGGGTGGTCAACAGCCCAGCATAAAGTGAGTTGACAATAGCTCCCGCATCAACGCCCTGTATAACTAGCGTGTTAGCGGCAGCTGAATAATCAAGAACCCGCCCTCGAATTTCAAAAAGCCATCCAATTGGATGGGTATGCAACGGCACTAAATTAGATGCCATTATGTTTTGGAGTGTAGCTAACCCATTAGCCGCAGTTAAAGGATTACGAAGTTGATCAATAGCATCGGCAATGGGGACAAGCCCAGGAAAGACCTGAGTCATTGGCCAATAGATGGATTGAGAAAAGACTTCTTGAATCCAATAAATCGATATTTGCCCTTCAAAACTAAAAGCAGAGAGCATGATAACGCCAATTGGGGCAAGAAGAAAAAGACCAAATAAAACTAATATCGCAATTAGTTGAATATTGGAGAACCAATCCATTTCACGTCGAAACGCGTAAAAATGATCTAATAGGAATGTTTTTGCTTGTTGTGCTCGGAGCCGAAGCGCAGCCCCACTAAGAAGTGACTCCCATTCCTGATCCTCGGATTTCTCTCGAGATGAGGTTTCAGAATGCTTTGATTCCGTATTAGTCACTCAAGCCACCAGTTCAAAGCCAGCTATTAGTAATGGAATGAACGCTTCTAGGGTTCATTCCTTAAAAAATGATACACTAATATGAAAATAAAAAAAAGTGTGATAGAAGGAAGCTAGTAAGACTTCCTTCTTCGACGGGCATAAAGCCCTAATCCCAGTGCAGCTGCAACGCCCAGAACAATGGAAACAGCCGGGAATCCAGGAATTGGCGGAATTGTTGGCATTTCAGTGGGAACCAAACCCATTACGGTTTGATACTGCAATCGTGCGGCATCAACCCAAATACTCTTCATGGCTGAACGGAATGACGAACTAGAACCCATTTGTGCATTTATCGACTGGGCAAAAGCCTCAGTAAATGTCTCCGATCCATTATCCCATGAAAGAGGTGCAGCCATCATAGCTGCAAAGGTTTCAGCTTCGGATTCAGTGATCCAACCATTTTCCATAGCATCTAAAATAGTACTCCAGCAATCAACTAGGTCATCATGAGCATCTGTAATCACGGATTCAAAATAGTACATTATGGAATATTCATAGGAGAGAGAAAGCGGATCATCAAAATCAATGCTCAAGTTGTCTAGTGTTGTATTATAAAAGGCGTAGAGGTCATCGCTTGCACCTAATCCTGGATTTATGGGATTAAGTTTGTCTAACGCGAAGGCTTCTTCTTTGATTGGCATTCGGTTAATATCTTCTAGCAACCAGTATTGTTGACCTTCAGGGCTCATGATCCAATCGATGAATGCTTCAGAAGCATTCCTGGGAGCTAAGCCCGTCGTACAGAGAGCAATTGGGTCACCATTGATAATAGAGCCATTTCCGGGGATAATGTATTCTGTATCCGGATTTCGAAGAGCTGACGTGTAACCGTAAAAGTCGATCGACATGGAGACACCAACTTCACCAGTCTCGACTGCATTTTGAGTCTCTACAGAGCCACTGTAGATTCGACCGTTTCCAGCCATTCGAATCAAGGTTTCCCAGCCACCCTCCCAACCAAATCGTTGGAGAATAATTTCGTAGATTTTTGTGTTACTTGTTGTGCCAGGCGAGTTGCCCATTGCTACAGTTGGTACAGGAAGTAAGCTCCCAAATAAAGGAGATGTGAGGTTTTCCCAATGAGTAGGATAGGGCAAGGATCGGGCATCTAACCAAGGTTTGTTGATGGTGAAGCCAAATGAGCTGATTGCTGCAGCAACCCATACTGCGTCCATATTAGCATCAAAGCGTTTCATCGGTGCTCCTGCAATTGTGTCAGGAACCAAAGCGAGCATGGCATCCATGTAGGTGCTATTAAGCGGATAGAGGTATCCCAAGTTATTGATTGTGTCAAAGAGCGAGGGACCACCACCCCATGCGATGTCGGGATTATAGGTGGGAATTACAGTGGGCCAGAAGTCAGCACCCGGTTGTGTCCATTGGATATCCACGACGTTGTTGTCAGCAGCATGTTGTGTAGTTAGAAATGCATTTTCCAAATGAAATTGAATAGTCGTACTATGACGAGTAATCACTTTCAACGTTACAGGTTGCATACTACTATCCGGTTGAGGATCAAGTGAGAGACTACCTATATCAGAAAACACATCACTTTCGACAGTAATTGTCCCCTCAGGGATTTCAGCGCTGACTGCGCCTTTACTGATAACAACGGTGCCACTGAAGGCAAGAGCTAATAATAGAAAAAGCGAAAACAACTGCGTTTTGCGAAATTGTGGTACCATCAATTTCCACACTCGTAGGATGTTTGACGCCACTTGTGGCCACATAATGGCGTCAGTTTCCGTCATGAATAAATTGCTCTGACCTTTTATCCTTTCCGAATATATACAAGGACTGTTCTTATGATGGCGTGCTAGTTGAATCTCATAGATATTGGGAACGCTAAGTTGGCTTCGATTCTCGGAAACGAACAAAATAAACAATTACTCCAATCACGATAAGAGCAATTGCTGTACCACCTAGTAGAGTCCCAATTAAAACCCAATTGATTGGTGGGGGAGGTGGTGGGGGGGGAGTTGTTGGTGGTTCGGGTGGGATCGCTACAAGGATAGTGTGGTTGTTACTCCAATCACTCGCAGCATTATCGTTATCCGTGGCTTGTACTCGAAAGAAATAGGTATTGTTTGTCAACCCGTAAATTGTAATCGTAGTGCCCGATGCGTTTTCTGATCGAACAATATTGAAGAAGCCCACAGAATCGCTTACTTGTATTGTATAATGATCAATTGTTCCATCGTCGTCGATACTCTGAGTCCAGCTTAAGGATACGTTACCCGTCGCACTAGTATCTCCTGGATCTGCGAGAATCGGAGAGCCAGGCTGACTCGTCACAACAAAGCTTCTCAGTGAGGAATTCGTCGAAAAGCCAGAAAAATCAGTGGCATTTACCGTAAAATCAAGGGTTGTTCGAACGGAGTAGAATCTCACATAACGAAATGTTTCACCACTAATCCATGTCATTCGAGCCATTGAATAAGGTCCTGAGTTAAGAGAGAGATTCAGGTAAACAGCTTGAACACCACTAATTGGATTTGAGGCTTCAACCACAATTTGAGTTACAGCACCGACAATACCTGGGTTCGGATGCGTAATTTGATCAATGTTCGGTGCTTGAGCATTACTTGGAAATACTCGGATGGTTACAATGCCATCTATTGGAATATCTACAGTTACTCGAATGAACCAAGAAGTGGTTCCATTGATTGTTTGCTGTACAGATCCGCCTGAAACCTGATAAACTTCAGGGCCACTTAAAGGATCAACAATGAAATCTATGATCTGACCAAGGAGTGGAGAACTGAGATTATTTGTAATAGTCATATACCCACCTTTGGTCTGGGTGCGAAAATTAGTTCGATCCCGTTGAACTTGGACTAAATTATAAGGTTGTGACCAATTCCAATTCGTCCAACTCCATGATGTCAGGGAATAATTTTCGAATATAAGTCTGCGAAGTCCATTCTCGTGGTGCCCTGGTCCTGTGGTCCAGGTCGATCCTCCAATTGGAGTAGTTAGCATAAAGTAAGTACCGTTGATCAAGTCAACTCGGTCATTATGCAGATGCCCACTCAGATAAACAGTTAGATTGTTCTCCCGAGCAATCCGTTGAAGCTCAAGTGCCTCACTAGTTGGAATGAAATAAACATCTTGATCCGGTTCCAGCAACGGTGCATGACCGGCTAAAATCTTAGTCTTGGCTGAACTGGCATTAAGATCACGCTCAATCCAACTAAGCTGTGTGGTATTAAACCGATATCGCTCTCCAGTTTGTTGGTAGGTGTTCGACATAATTATCAGGATATCTGGTCCAATTGTTGCAGTATAATAATCGGTACCACCAAAATATGATTTGTAATTATTAAATGTGGGACCAGTGGGATCTCGATCATGATTTCCGGGTAGAATCAGGTAAGGAACTCGACTCTCTGACATGGTTTCACGTAATTGTTGGAATGCGCCTCCAGTGGCAGCGTCGGTGAGATCACCGGTTAATATCATTGCATCAGCCCCTGCAAGGGCTGCTTGATACTGGGCTGCTTGCAGTCTTCGTGAGAATCCTGATTCATAAGCAAAAAAGTGGGTGTCAGAGACATGGAAAATGGTATAGTTCTTCGGCCATGAATGCCGTACTTGAACTGCATTCCACTCTTCGAGGTTTAATTGGGTAATTCCATCAGACACGGTGATTCGAAGATCATACAAATCCCAGCCTGCATTAGTTGGAATAGTTATATTCACAGACCAGATACTAGTCAATACGTTATAATTTGGAGTTCCATAGGAAAGTGAATATGACTGGTATTCACGATATAGGGTAAAATCCCAACTGGAAATGTTGTTTGGTCCTCGTATTTGGACTTCTAAATCGGTTCCGTTTAACACAAAGCCAGCATGTCCAATATGCGGATACACGATTTTGGCAGTTAACCCAAGTGGTGCTTCTGCAAAGGGAGGGGGTGAGTCCATTGATTTGGAAGGTGCACTCATGAAGAGTGAAATGCCAAATACACTCACACAACATAAAAAGATGAACAAAAGAGCAACACTTTGTTGTAGAGACTGAGCTCGCATTTTGAACCGCCGATTACATCCTATTTGTTTTTTTATTATTAAGTATTTTACGAATTATCAAGGAATAAGTAATTTTGGAAGTGTTGACTTCCTTCTGTGTAAATATATCGCTAATTAGCGATATCAAAATAGGTCTCTGAAATTGACCTATATAACCTCTTCTTTTTTCCAACGCATTATTGGGTCAGATAGTAAGCCTTTAAAGGAAAAAACAGCTACACTGAATCGCTTCCTTCAATGGTTTGAAACCAAAGGAGTGAAACGGAAAATTGAAGAAAAAAATATTGAGTGCACTCTTCGTTACTGTTCTCGTCTTTGGCTTTGCAGCTATGATTACAGTCCCTCCAGGTCCGGTTGCTGCCCAACCAGCCAGTAAAACCATCGTGTTTGTTACTTCGTATGGGATGGCAAACGACCTCTTGACCAATGTTACAACTTGGTTAGCAGGGCTGGGTCATACAACTCGTGTTGCCAACGCCGGGATTAACGCTAGTATATTAGCAGGTGCTGACGCCCTTATCATGGCGGGACCATACGGACCCGCTGGAGGTATCGAGGAATTCAACGCAACTAACGCCCCAGTCTTCTTTAACACCATTTGGAATTGGTGGAATAGTACGGCAGGTGGTTTGGGCGGCGGAAAATTCCTTTGGATGGGCAGTGACTCTGACTTT
>CAYFXY010000017.1:12081-21255 GCA_964347205.1 uncultured archaeon | reverse complement strand
GCTCTGAACACCAGTAAGGTCATGGAGACCGTCGGTAGCGCACTTCGGTTTGAACCCACATCTGTTGAAGATCCTGTCTCCAACGCTGCTGCTTCCTACCGTGTTGTTGCCAACGTTACTGAGACCGTTGACCCCGATGGGGCACAAATCACCAGTGGTATTACCCATGGTGCCTTATTCCATGGTCCAACCTTAATGTATGGCATCAATGGAACCGGACATGCTGTTGCCTTGCACAACAACTCCATTCCTGGTGTGTTCAACATTATGTACACTAACTCCACTGGAGTGATTGTTGATAACAACCCCCTAGTACCTCCGCTGACTGTGTCTGACAGTCAAACTGGTAACTTTGTGATGATGGCCGGTGAAAAAGATATTGGCTACTTTAACAACAGTCGCGTAATTGGTTCTGGTGCATCACCTTATGGTGACTATGAGCCGATGTGGCAAACATTGTACTACGGTACTAACATGAACGGCTCCACCCTTGTCAAGCAGGCGATCCTGTGGGGTCTTGAAGCAACACCAGTTGTAGTTCCTGGTCCTCCATCCATTCCAACTCTAAGTGGTCCTTCGAGCATTAATGACGGTACAATTGAGCTTTCCTGGACTGCAAGCACCGACGACTCTGCTGTTGATCACTACCAAGTTCAAGTCAGTAATGCAAGCAACTTCGGAACAATCCTTATCGATATCAACAAAACTACCCTATCCCACACGGCTGATGTCACAACCTATGGTGAAGGCATGTATTACTCTCGAGTTCAAGCTTTTGATGACCTCGACAACCCGAGTGGTTGGAGTAATGTTATCACTACCGACTATTCTATAGCCACGACACCACCGCCACCACCAATACCAGGTTTCCCATTCGAAGCCATCTTCTTGGCGCTGGCTGCTGTGATTGTACCGGTACTGATCATTCGCCGACGACGAAAGTAACTCTACAACAGCTTACCTTCTATCACTAATAGGAATAAAGGGGAGAACACCCACTGGGTAGATCTCCCTTGCCTTCCCTTTTTTTGGTACCATATCTCTTATTCGTAAGCCCCGATTTTTCTCTGATTCATCCACAAAAAGAAGCCAACAATAATGAACCCCAAGTACCCATACCCAATAATCCAGAGAACACCGGTAGCTAACAAGAAGATATGAATGAGAAGCAGGTCAATATTTCCTCGCATTTCAGGAGTGCGGTAAATTTGGAACATACCTATCGCGGTAAGGAATGAGAACACTGCTAGAAACAGAGAACCTGATACCCAGAAAAGATTAATTGAGGAATACAGAGCTAGCCCCCAGGCAAGATCAATAAATACGGTAAGGTTACTCATCAACCATTGGAAATCTGTCAACGTTAGTAATAACAACCCAGGAATCCATGTTAATGTTGCGAACCAAAGAAAACTATTTTCAAATTTGAATTCATAACTTCGGATCACTAAAGTCATCCCAAATACACATATCCATCCTACGAAAATGCTGATAAAATTCACGATCGCCAAGGGAACAACAGGAATAGGAAAAATCGCATTAATATCCCATTTCAATTGAAAAAGCGAATAGAGGACAAGAAGTAACGGACCAAATCGGCGAATTGTACCCATTCGTTCTTTACTAATAATTCGTGTTAGAAATGAAAATCTGGAAAACTTGGGTCCAGGCGCAAAAATCAAGGCGCAAAAGAGCGCTGCTAGTGCCAGGATGCCAAAACCCATTAGGGTTATCCACCCTAAACTATTGATGAAAAAGAGCAACCCAGCACCAAGTGCGAAATGTCCTTTACCACCCAATATACCCAGTTGTTTCCGGACTGTGAAATAAATCAGTCCCCACAACAAGAAGGTAATCATAAGACCATATATGGAGTAGAATCCCAAAATCAGTCCTGCGAGATTTCCAAGTGCCAAAAGGGTTTGACTAGCCCCATAAAAAATCCAAGCACTGATTGTCCAAAGTATTGTAAAAAAGGTTAACCAAGGACCGGGGGCATTCAACACATCACGCATCGCAAGAAACCCAAGAGAAAAACAAAAGCTAGCAAGTATTCCAAGAATCGCCATTAATATGGCGACTGCAGAAGCAGCAGTGCCAAAGAATGAAGGGGGTGTGAAATAAATGATTAGCGAAAAGAAACTGAACAGAACTAGTAGCAGACTTCCCAGGAATCCGTAATCCGACCATTTGGTCTCCATAAATGCACCCTTCCGTATTGTGCCTACTAAGTTCTCTTTAGGCTTTTCTATCAGTAGAGAAATCAAAACCAATACGCGCAAAATGTACGAATGATAAAACCGACAGCCAATATTCGCATGATATTTAGGGAAGTGACTCAGAAAGGATGTTCAACGTTTTAATGTATGCGGACGTGACTTGCTGTGAAAAAAAGAACCGTTCAAGCTCTTACATTAATTGTATTCATCGGCTTCGGACTATTAATCAATGTGCCTCACTTCCCCACAATCCAAGCATGGGGGATGGCGACGCACATGTGGATTACCGATATGGTCATCGCTGAAATGCCCACCGGTGATTGGAAAGATGCTTTCGAATTTTTTGCTAGCGATATTAAATCCGGTGCAATTACACCAGACGCAGTTTGGCAAGATTGGGACAACCATCTTTATTATCCTCAGACCGGACAATACACAGCTCATATCGCAGTTGAACGCTGGTTTGGATATATGGTGAACAATCTATCAATTGGCGCATGGAAAGAAGGCATGTTTGCTGCAGGTATAATGTTGCACTACTTTGCCGATATAAACATTCCAATTCACACAGACAGTACTTGGCCAGGACATGGAGTATGCGAGGGAGACATCAATGATCATCTCAACCTATTCAGTGGTTACAATCTCAGCAGCATTGAGGTGGTCTCAGATCCACGACAATATACAATCGATGCCGCTACCGCTGCCAACTCCTTTTATGATGACTGCGTTGCCCAATACCCCAACGAAATAATGCCCTCACCGAGTCCCCTAACCACAAATTCTACGTATTTTAATATAATACTCCTACAATTAAACCGAACCTTATCAGGGATACGGAATTTGTGGTTTACAGCGATTCAGGGCTTGGAAGCCCCGGATATCCCTCCGGGAGCCATTAGCTTTACGATTCTAATCGATGGGGGACACGATAACTATTATGTGGACACGCAGCTTACCAACTTCAAAAGCAGCCTCGCTCAATGGGGACTCAATGTCATTGTCGATGAAGACGGGATCATCCCAAGTGATCTTCTAGGAGTTGATCTTCTAGTCATCACGGCCCCCTACATTAACTTCACTCTTGCTGAAACTAATGCGATCGCTGATTGGTTTGTTAATGGCACTCGAACCAATATGCTAGTCACAGGGTATTCAGATTTTCAGAATCAATACGGATTTAAACGCCCCACCTTGAACTATTTATTAGCAAATATCACAACCCACATTCGGCTCAACGATGACCAAATCTTCAATCCCGATGGATATCAACTCTGGTATTGTGATATCAATGAAACACTCCCAGGGTCCCTTACATTCAATATAACAAATAATGTTGATGAAATCCGTATGTACTCAACATCAAGCTTATGGTACACCGATCCCCTCGCTATTACAAATATTACGTTTGGTAACCCGAACTTCTATCAGGTGGATGCCTATTCTCCTCCTGTAACCGTTATCTATGATAATGTTGATGATGGGGTAGGTGGAGATCGAATCCCTCTCATGGCGGTGGAAGAGGTGGGCGATTCTCGGATAATGGTTTCAGGTACTACATTCTTCAGTGACTATGACTATCCTGTAGCGGATAATGAGATTCTGATAGAGAATGTTTGTGAATGGCTATTGAATGCTTCGCTACTTGAATTGGATGTTTTTGGTCCAACGATCACCACTGTTACACGGACACCTACACCCTCTCTTGGCGGAGAAGCCATCACGATATCCGCAACTATCAGTGACCCTGCGGGAGTAGATAATGCGACTTTGTACTATCAAATTGATGGGGGTTCTGAACAACAACTCACGATGACCTTAGCAGCTCAATACTCTGCTCAAATTCCTGCCAACCAAGTAACTTCAGGAAGTGTAATTTCCTATTACATTAAGACCTATGACCTATTAGAGAATTGGCGGAAAACCTTACCAACTACTTTCACTGTTTCCGCTAATCCTCCATCCACACCAATTCTTACTGATCCCGGTGATACAAGTACCACAGGTAACTTCTCGGTTTCTTGGAGCACAAGCACTGATGTAGATGGCACGGTGACACATTATCAATTACAAATGTCAACTTCCCCTGGTTTTTCTTCAATTCTCCAAGAATGGAATAGCACTTCAACGAGTCAAGGTTTGACTGAGCTAACTAACGCAACATATTACTTCCGTGTTCGCGCCATTGATAATGAGGAAAGTCCCAGCAACTGGAGCAATATTGAATCAATCACTGTGGCCATCCCACCATCCACAACACCCCCTCCAACTCCACCACCAATTAATTGGATTCTTGTTGGAGCAATTGCAAGTGGAGTGGGAATTGCAGTAGTTGTGATTGGGCTTGTCTATTTCTTCTTTATCCGTAAACGCGAGTAAAGGAAGTGGAAATTGCCGCTTCCTTCCATCTTTTTGTTTTTTAGCTGAAAACGCAATTCAGGTTATCTAAATAAGGCTCATACAAGATTAGAGGTCAGCTTTAGTGAGAATCTGTCCAACATTGGTAGTTAGATCCAATCGAAACCATGTTCCAGCAATAATATTTTCTAGTTCAAAAAGTTCATCTAAAGGATCATCTTCGGTATGACCAAAAACGAGTTTGCCCTCACCCGCAAGCCCTTCATGAATTGTAAAGTCAAGAGCAGCCCTCGTGAAATGTTTCACATCATGTCCTGTGCCATCAACACTTGGAATCACTTTTAAGTTAATTGTATCCCCAGTGTCGATCCAATCACCTGGTCCTTCGAGTTTAATATCAAATTTCAATAGTGGTATTTTGTTACTTAGAATTTGGGCTTTGATCCGATTTTCTTTACGCTGATATCTATACTTTGCAGGTTTGGATGGAAACCCCCAAATCTCGCGATGGGCCACCATAGAGGGGATATTGTCAGTTTGCATTGATACGCAAAACACACCATAATGTTCACCGTAAGTGCATTGAACTACAACTGCGGATTCTTTGAAATCACCGAATTGAGAATTCCGAAAATGAGCTAGATACGCACCACCTAAAAGTCCTGGTTTGAGTGGTTTAGGAAGGACCCGTTCAAGGCATTCTCTCGTGGGTGTAAAAATAATTTGTATCATTTCAGAATTAGTAAACTTAAGGGGCGCTTGATACCAGGGTGTGTGAATCGGCATGGTTAGTTGCTTTGGCATTTTTTCCACCATGTTTTTAGATGCGTATGATTTCCAATACGCGACTCCATTAAGACGCTTACACCTTTTAATTATACGTTCCAATACACTCCCTCGATACGGTTTGAAAATAAAATTATGATATTTAAGAACCGATACCTAAAGTTTTCCTGGTTTGCATGAGAAAAATTGATCTCCTTTGCCCGTTATTTCTTATAATCACTGGTTTCGTAATTACATGGATTTTTGTAATAATTCATCCGGTGCTTTTACCTTTGGCCGTTGGCTTTCTTATCCTTTTGTTGATTTTTATTTTGGCATCATTTTGTTCTGGCCGTTACGCCCGTGAAGCTCCCGTCAATGAAGCTTTCAGGGTCAAACGATAACTTCGACTTGTGTTATGATGAATAAGTAATTTATTCCAAAGTCGATTACGAAGATCAGAATGAAGGCAATGACAACAATCGTGAGCCCACGAAGGAAGAAGGTATCAAAGAAGTGTTGAACAAGGAGCAGCCAAACAATAAAGGCAGCAAGTAGCCCGACAACATTCCATGCAAAAATTACTATTTCATTGAGACCTGGAACGAGAATAGCATTAATGCTTAAATCAATTCCGAATTTGAGTAGCAATCCCAATAATGCAACAAAAATTGCATCCGTGAATTTTGCGTTAACACCTGACAAGAGTCTTCCTGACAGAAAGAATGCGATAGTTGCAATAATTGAGCTGATGACTAAAGAAATAACAGCAGCAAGTTGTTCGGGTGGAAGAAACATGACTATGGATCAACTCCATAATTGAGTAGCGCTATTTAACAAACCCTCTTACCTAAATAAGTTCGCACTCATTCTTTAAACCAAAAACTATGCAACCTATCGAGGCTAAGCTATATATCAGAGAAGTCAACAACACTAACGCCAATCCTATCTCCACAAAGTTACAAGATACTGGTGGTAAATTCAATGAGTAGATCATCAAAAATAGCAAATCGAATGCAATCAGTATCAATTGCCCAAATCACTGGAATTGTCCTTGTCTGGTATGTTATTGCCATCATCGCCTCCCGCTTAATCACTGTTGTCATTGCGCCCGGAATTGGTATTGAAACTGGAATCTACCACTACCATCATGTTTTATGGGGTCTCATTCTTATGACCCTGGGTGGCTTCATCGCATTGTACGGAGATAGTAGACGTGCTAATATCTTTGGAGCTTTTTTCCTTGGGCTTGGGTTAGGCCTCGCTGTTGATGAAGTGGGCTTGATATTAGTAACTGCAGATTCTGGATATTGGGACCCAATAACCTATCCCATTATGATTATTGTAGCACAACTTTTGTTCATAGCAGTAATGGCAGCCCGACAGCAAGGTCGTTAGATTTCCAAAGCCCTCTCAAAAAGAGAATTCATTACTACCTAAATGTCTCAATTATTAACTAAAACTTGGCCTAAGAATAAAAAGCGATAGTGTAGCTATCCAATTATTCATATTAGCGTTCTTCTTGAAGGCTTTCTAAGCTTTCAATCACTACATCGCGTTGATCTTGTCGAATTAAACTTCGCAGGAATGTTCCAAGCACTCCAACCTCACTGACTCCCAATCGTTGCATAGCATGCACGGCTCGTTTCTCAAAATCATCTTTTGAAATCTCATGGAGACTAACTCCAACAAATTCAACAAGGCGTGATTCGGCTTTATGTTCCACAACGATGTCTGCGGACTCAGGTTCAGATGCATCCGGAGAAGAAATTGGTTCAGGTGTAGCTTCGCTGACTGGTGGCGGAGGTTCTAATGGTTCGATGGGTTCTGTAATCACGGGCTCGGAGGGTACCTCCGTTTCTGATACAGATTCCGGTTCGATAATAGGTTGATCAATTATTTCCTCAACTTTAGGTGAATCAACTGGCTCGGGGACCTCTGTTTCCATTTCAGGTTGAGAAGGGACCACCTGAGCTTCTTCAGGAACAGGGATTGGTGTTACATCAACAGGTGGTGGTCCACTTTCGGGTTCAGGCAATGGTTCTGGTTCAATCGGTTCGGGTTCAGGAACTAACGGTGTAGCAGGTGCGGGGACTTTTTCCTCTTTGCCCCAATCAGGCCATTTCGTTTGGATTATTGTAATCGCGATTTTTTGGAACGAATCACCAACATTTTCATCAAGCTTAGCACTTGTTTCGATATACTTCAGCCCCGCTTGCTGAGCAAAAGCTTCAGCTTCTTCCCGAGTTACAGCTCTTTGATCTAGCAGGTCGGATTTGTTGCCGATTAAGATTCCTGGAACATTCCCAGCATTTTTTCTTGCCTCTTCTAACCAGCCTGATAGATGATCGAATGATGCACGATCAATTACACTAAAAACATAAATTACGCCTGTTGAGCCTTGATAAAATAATGGTCGAACTCCACCAAAGTGTGGTTGACCTGCCAAGTCCCAAATTTGAAGCTTCACAAGCACATCACCTAAATCCACTGTTTTCACCGCAAAGCTAGTGCCAATAGTCATTTTGTATGTGTCTGTGAAAGTTCCTTGAGTATAACGGACGATCAAACTGGTTTTCCCAACGGCTCCATCACCCGCAACAGGAACTTTGAAGATATATGTAGGACGACTCATAGGCGTGTTCTCCTGATAGGTTGCAGTAGTGTCTTGAGTATTTATTTTCTACGTTAGCTTTTAACTCGATTGGTGATACTTGCATTTTACGTCCTAAATTGCGTTGAAAGCTGGAACACTTAATTATTTAGACTAATCTTTTATGCTTTGACCAAACTCCTAGAGTATTCATAAGTTTTCGACACTAAGCCAAAAAATCCGTTCAAGACTTAACAGAAAAAGAATAGTTTTGTGATATTTTTATCAATCAAATTTTTGATCAATAGATAATATCAATTTGAGTTGATAGGCAGAATTTGGTTTTGTTGGCACAATAGAGTTTATGAGTTTTGAGTGATCCGCTGTGCTACACATCGCTACTTTGAGAAAACCAATAATGCTATGAGAATAAAGATCTGGCTAATGGTCAAGATCAATAATTGTTTCATCATCTGGAAGGTATGTAATTCGCCAATAGCGGGGATTCAAATACGGACGATTAGGGTCAACTGGAGGGTCACCGTTCAAAGATAATCACCAGCGAGAATGTTTCTATAGCTTTTAGCATAAATAGAGAGAGAGGGCGGAAGCTAACTGACAAAAAATCCAAACAAATGTTTAGATTTTTGAAAAGATACGCAAGACGTTATAAAGTCTCATTCGCATTGAACAGATATCTGAAAGGTTTGAGAGGCTTTCAAATATGACATCTACGTTTGCTCGGCAAATTATCCGTGACTCCCTACGTGTGCGGGATCAAGAACGAGTGTGGATTCATACATGGGATCATACAATAGATCTCGCCCAAGAGATTGCACAGCAGGCACAACTTCACGGCGCAGTCACAACCATTAGCATGAAAACTATGAATACGCTAACTCATGCATTAAAAAAAGCCCCATTGGAGGCGATCACTACGTCGCCAAAACATTTGTTTGCAGGTGCAACTAAGGCTAACGCATTAGTTGTCTTAGATGGACCTGAAGATCCTGGCGTATTCAAAGCCGCTGATAAGGGCAAAGTACTCTTCATTGAAGGACACTTGACACGGCTTCTTGGATATGCTTTTTCAAATCGTGTTCGGACACTTTTGGTTGGAGCCACGCGAATTACAGAAAAAGCTGCGAATACCTATGGACTCGATTATACAAAATGGATGAATGAGAATAATCGGTGTATGGCAGCCAATCATTCCGCTATGGTTGATTTAGGAAAGCG
>CAYFXY010000017.1:8601-12071 GCA_964347205.1 uncultured archaeon | reverse complement strand
ATACCGTGAGATTCACTTAAGTTCTGATGAAGGAACAGATCTACGATTTCGTACTCGTGGTACACCTTTAATCGATGATGGCATTATCGATAGTGCTGATATAGGAAGTAAAAACGTTCTAGCCCAGCTACCCGCTGGTACAATTAACATTCCGATCGATGAATCGAGTGCTGAAGGGACTGTCATCTTCAAATGGCCTCGAGCTTATCTGGGAGATATTATCCAAAACCTGAGATTAGATTTCAAGAAAGGCAAAATTATTGCTGTACGAGCCCATAAGGGTCAAAAAACCTTTGAACAAGCAACGCGAACTGGAAGTGGGTCCAAAGATCGATTAACGAGGCTAGCATTTGGGATCAATACAGTTGCCTCTACTCCAATAGGACAACCAATTGATCGGCTTATTCCAGGCTCAATCTCATTGGGACTAGGAGATAACACCTTTATCGGAGGTCGAAGCTCGAGTAACCTCAATTATGAACATACCTTAAACGATGCAATTGTTAGTATTGGACCTAATGCTGTCATAATGGATGAGAAACTCACCTTTTGAATTTATAGATAATTGTCCCCAATTAGCTAGTCTCCTCTATTAAGATGAGAACCGCTCCAAGGATAAGGAGTAACCCAGCAATTCCCAAAGCGCCAATAGCGACCACGATTCCGAGGATAATGAGATATATTGCTGTTCGGGTTGGGTCGGCTTCTAAGAATTGTGAAATTCGGTTAAAGATGAAATAGCATAAACCAATAGCAAGGATACTCATGAATAGCATAATTAAATCATATACATTGACTAAGAAGAGAGGTAACCCCATCCGTACTATTACCGTGTATAGCCAAAACAAGGTAGAAAAAAGTCCCAGCACGATTCCCAATATTGCTCCAATTTTGATTAATGTGTGTGCTGTTTCATTTAAATCCATATTCCTATCCTCCATAGTTCGGCGATTAAGTTATACAATACTAGTTGAGATTTGTTAAGGTATTGATGAGCAGAATAAAAAAGGGAGAGGAATCTAGCATTTTTTGCTAGTTCCTCGTTTTATTAAATAAAATCCCCACGAAGGTTTAGGTTGTTTCCTGACTATCCACCAAGACTAAGATCCCGGCGATAAAGATAAGAAAACCACCTATTGCACCCCAGGAGATGATTCCCAAGATGATAAGGGGGATGCCTGTCGCCTTATAATCGGTATCTAATCGTGGTAGATAGATTCGCCAAGCAATAAAGGCACAAACTATACCAATAATCGCCCAGACCATATAGCCAACATTGAAGACAATGCTAGGACCAAGAAAGATGAGGAAAGGAAGCACTAAAGCTATGCTAAAGCCATACCATGCAATGGAGATTAAGCCAAGAATGATGGCGATAATAGCACCCCAAAAAGTCAAAAGTTTCGCCCAATTTTGCATATCTGACAAAGTTAGAAAAGCCCTCCTTAAATGAGGCTTGACACCCCTTTTGGAAGAACTCCGAATAAGGCTTTCGCGTGGATTATAAATTGAATCTTTTGTTTAATGGCTCATCTTCTTTCAAGCTGATACTTGGCAAACCGATACCCAAAGAATTTTAACAGGTGCGGAGGCGTGAATCCTACACATTTACGGTGACTAATATGTCTCGTTCTGTACAGTATTATCGACCTCCACGAAGAGTTCCGAGAACCCGCAGCGAAGAACGTGAACCAAAGTCCCGTACACGAGACATCATCTTTCTTTTTGTAGCACTCGTCGTTGTTTGCATTATCTTGTTTGGTGCCAGTATTTTTCTTAATCAGATGGGATTATCCACTATTGCATTAGGTGTTCAGATGTTAGCTGTGATTCTCATTTGGGTCACCATCGGAGTTGGTTTTACTGTCGGGATTACTTATTTCATTATGAGATCATTTCTCAGATATGAATTCAGAAAAAGATTTGACCGAATGGATCGTGAACGGCATGCGCGATATCGTCAAATGATGGGACTCGATGATTCCGAGGAATCGAATGAAAAATAAGATAGCATGCTATGAGAGACCAAAACTTCTTGCTATATCGTTTTCTTGCCAGTAATCAAAAGATAATTTGTACTCGTCAGGATTATCTCGAATAAGTCCCCAAATATTCGATATAAACTGCTTTCCTAGTGATGATAACCCAATTCGTTTTTTCTTCTCAATCGCTTCAGTCAACCGGCGACTCAGCAAACGGCAATCAAGAATAATCTTTTTTCGCTTTGAAGCAGCATTGGGGGTTTTTAATGTCACAGTTGTTGAATTGACGACCCGACAGCCCCACGATTCAATAATAGCTGTTAGGTATTCTGCAACATTAAGCGCTCCAAAACTTGCTGCAGTCACCAAGACCGCTGCGTATTTTCCGAAAAGTTGTGGACGAAGGGTCCATGGCCAAAATCGGTCTAAAAGGCACTTTAATCTCCCAGGAGGACCCATCAGATAAACAGGTGTTGCCATAACAAAACCAGGTGAAATTAATAGTTTCTCCTGGAAATTTTGAATATCATCGTTTACGATACAATCATCATCTTTCTCACAGGCAAGACACCCTCCACATGCAGCAAAATTAAGGGATGGTGTTAAAAACACGTTTGTCCGAAAGCCAACACGATTTAATTCATCGATAAGTTCTGTGGTAACTTGAAATGTTTCCCCTGATTCGCCCTGAGGACTTGCAATAAGAATCGGAATACTTACCACGACAAATTCGCCCCCGCACGACTTTCTTCCTAAACTTTGACGGACGTTTCGAGTGGCTCTTATGCTTACCTATGAATCTGACTTTAAGAGGTTGACGACTTCAGATTGATTTCTTTACGATAATTAAGAGGTATTTAAGAGGAAGAAAACAGGTGTATTACTGTGTTGGTGTTGGCTCATGGGTTCAGTAAGCGATTTGTTTCAGCGAGCTGTAATTGCACTCAGTGACGAGGACTACGAACGAGCTGAACAACTCACAAAAGAGCTTCTTGAGCTCGATAAACAGAACGTTGATGGGTGGAGTCTTCTTGCAAACATCTATCAACATACTGGGAAACTCGATTTCGCAATTGATGCAGCAAAACAAGCCACTGAACTTGACCCTGAAAATCTTCAACACTGGAATAACCTTGGCTTCCTTTATCTTCTTGAAGGCAACTGGAAAGAGGGAGAACTTTGTTATGGGAAAGCCGTAAACCTACCCGAACCTCCACCCACAATCTTTCTCAATTATGCTTGGGCGCTTATCGAACAGGGTAAAACTGATCAGGCTAAGCAGGCGTTACGTAACGCCCTTGAACAATCCCTTGAAGATACTTTGCTTGATGATATCGAAATGGATGAACACTATGCTAAGTTACGTCCTTTACTCAAAGAAATCAAATAAGTTAAAGGACATTGAGTATTATGGTTCTTCTTCTATTGTGAAGAAACTCCCTGATGAAACTGTTTGTCCAACGCCAGGTACTTAACGTAGCCGATTCA
>CAYFXY010000017.1:7052-8591 GCA_964347205.1 uncultured archaeon | reverse complement strand
CGACGAGTTCACCAATCTCTTGCAATGATGCCCCGCGTGCGTTCAGAATAATATCCCATTGGCCGGCAACAACGTGAACTTCAACCACATTCTCTAATTTAGCAATCGCCCGTGCTACATCTTGTTGAGAAATTTTACTCATTGGTGAAAAAGTTTCAAGTATAAATGCTGTTACTGGGAGGCCAATTTTTAGATAATCAGGAATAACAACAATTCGTTTAATGAGTCGATTACTTTTCATCCAATTTATGCAATGTTGTACAGTCGATCGATGGATTTGTTGTTACCCTAAGGATATGGAGAAGTCTCGAGTGGAGGAGAGAGGGAATATACTGTGGACGGTGTTCTGAGTCGTATGCTGGAAACAGGTGAAGATTCTAAGCGGTATGGATGGTATCTTGACATGCTCAAAGAGGGTATTCCCCCTTCAGCTAGATTTGGCATAGGACTAGAACGTTTAACTCGGTATCATTGTGGCGTCCCTCATATTTGGGAATGTTCACCCTTTCCAAAGGTTCCGGGTTTAACGTAATCAAGTCTTTAATGTTTGAAGTTTTTGCTCAGATTATGACTTTTTCAAAGAGCTCGCTCGTAATCTTTCCCCACAGTGAGGACACTTGTATTTCTGTTTGACCCAAGTCCTCATCTCGTTAGCATGCCCTCTTGTTCTGCAATTAGGACACCCAAGCAACTCTTGCCCCCCTGCTACAAATCGTTGACAGATGGGACATCGTTCTCTTTGAATTCCACAAAGGGGACATTGCAAAGAAGTCTCTTCTTCAATGATCGCTCCACAATTCAGACAAGAACCTCCAATGGGGCTTGATGTGGGATCTAAGGCAGTTGGTTGATCAAGAGGTTTCGGACGAGCATAAGTACTGGATGATCGTTGAGAAGAGGAGGTTCGTGAGCGGGAATGCCGCCTAGGTTTCCTCTCACGAGAAGTTGATCGGGTATTCTCAGTTAGTTTGTAACATACATAGATAATGCCAATTATCACAAGAAAGATGAGTTCAAGTCCCGTCCAGGGAATCTGAATCACGCGTTTAGTTCACCTCAGCACCATGTACTCTGATGAAAAAGAAAAATAAAAGGGCTTTTGTTTTAAAGAAAGTCTGAGCAGCATTCAGACCGGATTGAGAAACCGGACTAACATTTATTATCCTCTTTCAATACGTGTAATTCGATTTCAAAAATCAGGTTATTCATATTCACCATTATTGGAAGCACGAATATGATCTAAACCAAAAAGGAGATTTTCACTTATGAATATTCGAGTTCTTTCGCATACTAAAAACCCTGACTTATTCTGCGCTAAAATTGGTCGTTATTCCAATGTATCTGAAAAATGGGAAGAGATTGAACGAAAAATGCCTAGTGGTGGTTGGGAAACCTTTCTCCAAAAGGTCATCAAAATGGGTCATACTTCCGTACTTGAGCACGCCGTTTTCACTTTTGAAATCACTGGAGTCTCTCGAGTGTTTAGCCACCAATTTGTACGTCACAGGATTGCTAGTTATTTGCAGAAATCCTTTCGCC
>CAYFXY010000017.1:0-7042 GCA_964347205.1 uncultured archaeon | reverse complement strand
AACTAAAATAAAGGAAATCATTTTCCCCAAGACGGTTTTAGCAGCAACAGATGATCCTGCGAAATTACAGGATACTGCAAAAACGCTCTATCGAGAATACTATCGTCGCGGGGTTCCTATGGAGGATGCCAGGTATCTCGCTCCTATGGGCTCGGAGACTGCAATTATCGCGACATTTAACGCTCGAACGTTACTTGAGTCATTCTTTCCACTTCGACTCCATAGAACAGCACAATTTGAAATTCGGGCAGTGGCTAATGAGATGCTTCGCCTTGTGAAAGAAATCGCCCCAGTTATTTTTCAGCGGCTTGAGGTAGATGAGGAAGTGCTACAAGATTTTAAGAGCAAGTTTGGTCGTACCTAAATTTCCTTTTTTTAATTTCTTCAAATTCTAATTCTTGAAAGTCGCATTGCATTAAGGATAACAGCTAAAGATAAACCCATGTCCCCAACTGCTACTCCAATCCAAAGAGTAATGAGTCCCGGAAACACGAGAAGGGCAAGACTGAACTTTACTAGCAAGGATGCTAGAACATTTTGATGGACAATATTTTTAGTAGTTCTACTTAATTGAAAAAGATAGGGTAATTTCGTAAGATCATCATGCATTAATGCAATGTCTGCTGTTTCAATCGCCGCATCACTACCAATAGCACCCATCGCGATACCAATATCCGCTATAGCGAGCGCCGGAGCATCATTTATTCCATCACCAACCATCGCAACCGACCCATATTTTTGTTGCAAGACCTTGATGATGTTAACTTTATCCTGAGGTAAGAGCTCAGCATGGAATTCTTCAATTCCCAATTGTTTAGCAATGGCTTTAGCAGTATTTTCATTATCGCCCGTAAGCATGACTGGCCTAACACCCATCTTCCTCAATTCTTCAACCATCCTAATACCTGTAGAACGTATCGTGTCTTGCACAGCGATTGCACCAAGTGCTCGTTCTTTCTTCCCCACTAAGATGATCGTTTTGCCTTCTCTCTCAAGTTGGCGAACTCGATCCTTGGGGTATGGAATTGCCAATCGAGTAAAAAGGCGTTCACTGCCAACGAAGAATTGTGCTCCCTCAATGAAGCCTGATACTCCTTGACCCGGTAGGGCAGTGAAATCGTCTATCTCAAATAAACGAAGCCCAGGATTTAATGCCCGCATCATAATTGCTTTACTAATGGGATGCTCCGAGAAAGATTCAAGAGAAGAGGCAATTTGGAGAACTTTCTCCTCGGATTCTTCAAATGGTATAATCTCTGTTACTACTAATTTTCCTTCGGTTAACGTTCCCGTTTTATCGAACGCTACAACCTTTACTCGCCCAAGTTCTTCGATGTAACGGCTTCCTTTAATTAGCACACCATTTCGTGTCGCACTTGTCAGAGCGGAAACCATGGACACTGGAGTTGAAATGGCAAAAGCACACGGACAGGAGATTACCAACAGCACCAATGCTCGATAAACCCAATCTAGCCAAGAGACGCTAAAGAGTAAAGGGGGAATTATTCCTACTAGAACAGCAAGTATCACAATTGAAGGAGTATAATATTTCGCAAACCGATCGATGAACAGTTCTGTGGGAGATTTTAGTTTCTGTGCCTGCTCAACCATTGTTAGAATCTTCGAAAGCATTGTTTCATTTGACAAATGAGTTACTTGAATTTCGAGAAAACCTTCATTATTGATAGTTCCTGCATAAACCTCGTCGGAAACTGCTTTCAAAACTGGCAGAGATTCACCCGTGATTGGTGATTGATTGATACTTGAAGTTCCTTTAATCACGATTCCGTCAAGTGGAATCTTTTCTCCGGGGCGAACAACAACTGTCTCATTGACAAGCACTTCGTGCACATGGAGGCACTCTTCAGTTTCACCTCGTTTCACCATAGCCACCTCAGGTGCAAGTTTCATTAGGGAGGCAACTGATCGCTGGGCATCCTCTTTTGCCAATCTTTCTAGGAATTCAGCGATGTAGTATAATACCATCACAGCTGCTCCTTCCGCAGGATGACCGATAATGAAGCTTGCTACTGCTGCTATTGTCATTAAGAAGGAAATGTTCAGGCGCTTTTGAAGAACTAATCCTTTGATCCCTGTTTTTGCAATAGAAAACCCTGCGATGCCCAATGAAAGAATGAAGGAAATTACGCTTAGTTGCCTCTGAACAAGAAGGAATTCAAAGCCGAGTCCTAGCACGAACAAGAATATTGCAGCAAGGATTATTACAAGTCGTTGCCTTTTCCAGTGAGAATGATTCATTGTGACTGTAGAGAAGTCGCTTTCACAAGCGTCGCAGTTATTTTCGGTCTCATTGTGATTCTCGTTCAAGGTTAGCACCGAGTTCTTACTCGAAGTTTGCTCTTGAAAAAAAGGAAACATAACAACTTATTAAGATAGTGCTAATCTTTCTGCATTTATTAATAATATTTATTAATTATAACCGCCTTGTTTAATAAAGTGAGCATATGCCAATTATCAGTATCTCTTTAACCACTCCTCTTTTGAATCAATTGGACAAATTAATGAAAGAACGTGGCTATTCAAGTCGCTCAGAAGCCATTCGTGATGCGATCCGAACTTCCTTATCCGAATTTGAATTGAGTCAGTTTGAAGGAGGACAAGTTACGGCGACAATTACAGCGATTTCCCCCCATGAACAACCTGAAATTGATGAACGGCTAACTCGGCTTCGCCATAGCTACAAGCATATTGTTTCGGGAAATATGCACTTACACCTCGGAGAAGCTTATTGTCTTGAAGTATTTATTACAGAGGGGGAAGTCAAAGAAGTGTTAGAGTTCATTAGTCGAATTCGAGCAATGCGTGGGCTTTTTCAGGTGAAATATACAATCATGCCCCTTAAAGAAAAATCAAATTCGAAGTAATCAGGCCTATGATTCAGATATATATCAATTCAATTAAGAATCGAGGGAAAGATCCAATGAAAAGAAACTTTAATTTATAACATCATGGTGAGAAAATTGTCAGAAAAGTCACGTCGTTTAAGTAAGGCACAGTTAAGACGCCTTTATGCACCGTTTCAAAGATTCTTCCGCTTGGAAGCATCAAGTAGTATCCTTCTAATTATCTTCATTATTATAGCACTTATTTGGGCAAATTCGATTTGGGGATTTAGTTATTTCATTTTCTGGGAAACCCATTTGACGATAGCCATTGGACCATTCATTCTTTCTGAGCCACTCCGATGGTGGATTAACGAAGGACTAATGGCTTTGTTTTTCTTTGTTGTTGGACTTGAAATAAAACGCGCAGTAATTGTAGGTGAACTTTCTCGATTTGAGGATGCTATGTTCCCAATTCTTGGTGCATTAGGAGGAATGCTGATACCAGCGATATTATATTTCCTCATTAATTTTGGCTCTATAGGTCTAATTGGTTGGCCTATTCCAATGGCAACTGATATTGCCCTAGCGTTAGGTGTTCTTGCACTTTTAGGAAGGAGAATCCCTATTTCTTTGAAACTTTTTCTTAGCACCCTAGCTATCGCTGATGACATTGGCTCTGTAATTATAATTGGATTATTTTATTCAACAATTGCTCCCCTACTTCCCCTAATATTTGGTATAATACTCATTGCTGTTCTAATTCTCATGAATCGAACGGGCATCCACTATATCATCCTTTTTGGCGTTTTAGGAGTTGGCGTTTGGTTATCATTTCTTATTTCGGGGATACACGCCACACTAGCAGGAGTCCTGGTGGCCACGACCATTCCAGCAAAAGCTCGTGTAAACACTGAAGATTTTTGTAGTAAGAGTTATGTCCTTCTGAAGGATTTTGAAGAGGCAAAAAAACCAGGCGAAAATGTTCTTACTAATAAGACTCAACGATCAGCTGTAATCGGTTTGCAAGCTATTTGTAGAGATGTACAAACACCTTTGCAGCGAATGGAGCATTTCTTGCAACCATGGGTGGGATTTGTAATTGTTCCAATTTTTGCTCTGACAAATGCAGGCGTGTTATTAGTTTTAGATATCACTGTCCCTGCGGTAGGAACAGTAGCATTTGGCATCATCATGGGACTTGTATTAGGGAAGCAATTGGGTATAGTATTGTTTTCATGGCTAAGTGTAAGGACTGGGGTTGCAAAAATGCCAAGGGAAGTGTCATGGCGTCATATTCATGGAGTGAGTTGTTTAGCTGGGATAGGATTTACTATGTCACTTTTCATGGCTGATTTGACTTTCAGTGGAAGTGTCCTATTAGATATTGCAAAAATTGCCATCCTTATTGCCTCATTGGTTGCCGCACTCATAGGTTTCTTTCTTCTTGGAGGAAGAACTTTATTGTCGCAAATCTTTGTAGATATTAGAAACCGATTAAAAATTAAACAATAGCGATCAACAAACCACCTTTGTCAGGTAATTGTTAATTTCGATAATCAAACACAACAGACTTATTTTTGCACATATAACATGGGCAATGTAATAGTACTGATTATTCAAAATTGAAAAGAGAGCGAAAATATTAATAACTTATATACTCTGTAACTGAGTGCGAGTTGGTGCAAATAATGACTGAGCACAAAGTTCCAACTTGGTTGCGAATAGTTAATGCCATTTTTGGTAGTATCACAATTATTGTAGCGCTGCTTGCGATTTTATTACCTAGTCTAGCAATTTCCACGCTGATTCTCATTATAGCACTTGGCCTGTTCTTCCTTGGACTAGCAAGAATACTTCGAGCCACATTTAGAGAAGACCTTTCCAGTTTTCTTCGTTTTCTGAATGTTATAACAGGTTTGTTAATACTAGTCCTAGCCCTCGTCGCAGTGCTCTTTCAGACACTAGTAATATTATTCCTACTTTGGATTCTTGCGATTGCGCTTGTGGTTCTTGGACTTGTAAGGGTATTTGTGGGACTAATTGACAAAGAACTACCAACATGGCTCCGCGTATTAGTCATCATTGTAGGTCTGATCACAATAGTTCTATCATTCCTCATCTTCCTCCAACCAACTCTGGGAGAACTGACCCTTGTGATATTCATCGCATGGGCCTTATTTGCAAATGGAATCACAAGAATTGCAAAGGCAATAGTAGGCATCAAATGATCTAGCCAAGGACATCATTCAGGTGATAAAATCATATCACCTGCACTCATTATTTTAGGTTGAAGGAGTCAATAAGCCATTCATTACTACACCAATCAAAATAATTCTTCAAAGCTTTGATGGATTCATCTGTCAACGGGTTCATATTAGAAATCAATTTATTTCCAAAAATAAAAGAGTATTTTACATTTCTTGATAAAAAATTGACTGTAGCTTTATAGTCTACAGAAGTGACATAAAATAAGGCGAAAAGTAATGAGTTTAACAAAAGAACTTTCCTCATGGGCTAAGAAGATTGTTGATCAAATTACAAAAGATTGGGATTGGCAAGTTTCTTTTCTCATTGACCCACCTGAAGATTATCAAACAAGTTACCAGATTTTTCTGACACTAAAAAAACTTCATCTAACAATAGTTATTCTATTCGATAAACAAATCGCTGAAAGAAAAGATTTCGCAGATTTGAGAGATAAAATAAATCTGGGTTTAGTGAGATTAAAAGAATTAGCTGAGCAACGAGTAATTACCTAAAATTAATTATTGATTTATTTAACATTCACTGAATCGTTTTTAAATTATCTATTTCATAAAACTTATGCAACCGAAATTAGATCCATCGCTTTCGTTTAAAAAAAACAAGCATGACTATCCCAATAATAATCATAGTTAGCCAGACAAGAGGATAGGCTAAGGGCATATCGAGCTCTGGCATGAATCTAAAATTCATTCCATAGATTCCCGCTATTAATGTGAGAGGAATGAAGATAGTAGCAATGATAGTTAAAACCTTCATAACTTCATTCATTCGATTACTGACACTGGAAAGGTAAATATCTAGCATACCGGATATCATATCCCGGTAAGTTTCAACTGTTTCCATAATTTGAATAGAGTGATCATAGATGTCACGAATATATATGAGGAGTTTTTCATCGATATGTGTATATCGACCGCGTTCCAAGCGGCTAACAATTTCTCTAAATGGCCAAATTGATTTTCGTAGTACAATCAAATCTTGTTTTACTTGATATATTTCGTGTAAAGTATCCTGTGTGGGATTAGTTACCAATTCGTCTTCGAGAATCTCGATCTTATCACTTATCTTTTCTATAACACCAAAGTAGTTATCCAATATAGCATCCAGTATTGCGTAAGCGAGGAAGTCATTTTTCATCCGCCGTATGATTCCGCGATCTTTCCTGATTCTATCAAAAATTGGTTCGAAAATTAGTTCGTGTTTTTCTTGAAATGAAATGACATGATTAGATCCCAAAATAATGCTAATTTGATTTGATGTAATTTCATCTCCCTTGTAATCCACATTTTTCACGACAATAAAGAGATAGTCACCAAAATCTTCAATTTTTGATCGTTGAGTCGTATTCAATATATCTTCGATCACAAGGGGATGAATCAGAAAATGCTCACCTAATTGCTCTAAGAGACTAATTTGCTTAAGACCAACAACCCTAAACCAAGTTACTTTAGGACTTTCTTTGTACTGAAGGAGTTCTGTAATGTTCTTTACCTCTGTTTCAGAAAGATTTTCTTCATCATACTCAATAACCATGATTCGTGTTTCTTGAGGTGCCTTATCACCAACATAGACTGGAGTTCCCGGAGGAAGCCCTGATTTCTTTGACTTCTTTCGATATAACCTTGGCATCATATACACCTGAAGCAAATTAGTTTAGTAGCCAGTATTTGTGTGAGTCTCGTTTGTAAAATCCATACTAGAAAACAATTCCACTTATACATTTTCAGTTAGAAATATCGCATTCATAATTTCATCCATAAATGCAGGCTTATATTCAAGAATAGTTCTAGCTTTCTCGGCAAAAAGAACAAAATTGTAAGTGAAGGCAAATTGTTCGACTTCAGTGATCTCAAAAAGTGGTTGAAATCCAAATTTCTTTTCCCATTTCTTACAAACTCGGTTGAAAGCTGCTCGCAATTTTCGCAGATCTT
>CAYFXY010000016.1:36000-36407 GCA_964347205.1 uncultured archaeon | reverse complement strand
AAGCTGAAAAAACAGTAGTGCCAATCAGGAGATTTAGTAAATTGACTCTCAAGATTGATGATGCGGGTTGGGGGGATCCAATAGGGGGAGTCTTTATTGGCATTCTACGTGTTGAAACCAATGAATATTTGGTCAAAGAGATTGAGGTCACGCATTTCCAAGAGCCAAATTTTGGTAGAAAAACATTCCTTGGACGTGGGTTGGAGCTAGTTAAAGAAATGTTGAATTGTTTGAATGTTCAACTTGATGAATCAATTCAGGTTTGTCGTGGTGTTGTACTCGATGGGGTACGAGACGGATTGAAAGCGGAAGGCTTTACAGTGGTTCCAACAAAAATTGAAGGACGTCTCCAAGAATTGGTGGAAGCTAGCCTTGTCAAGGCTCTTGAAAAAAAAGGTATCCCTGAT
>CAYFXY010000016.1:35680-35929 GCA_964347205.1 uncultured archaeon | reverse complement strand
AAAAATTGGGCTACAAAGCTTCGCAATTGGCGACCAAAATGGCGAAGATCTCAACTTAAACCTCTTCGACCTCCCGTAATCATAAAATTAGGTGGAAGCATAATTTCCGATAAAACCAAGCGCTCGACAGCCAATTTCGATATGATCAAGCAATTAGTATCTGAAATCGCTACAATCCAATCACATCCAATTATCGTTGTCCATGGTGGTGGTTCTTTTGGGCATTTTCCAGCAAAAGAATTTGAAATT
>CAYFXY010000016.1:19553-35670 GCA_964347205.1 uncultured archaeon | reverse complement strand
CTGACCGAGACTACCTTAGAAATGTCACATCTTGGACAAATTATTCATTCCGCTTTTCTAGAAATCAAACGTCCTGCGATTCCAATTCGCAGTTCATCTATTATCGTTACCCTAAATGGACGTATCTCCCATATGGATCTACAACCTTTGCGTGAGTTTCTTAGACAAGGGTTCATCCCGATACTCTCAGGAGATGTTGCTGCTGATACCGTGACTGGCTTCACTATTGTGAGTGGTGATCAAATATCGATGTACCTAGCTAGATTATTAAATTCTAAAAAGGTGATTTTTGCAACAGATGTTGATGGGCTTTATACTTCAGACCCGAAGATTAAACCTAAGGCGAAACGCATTAAACTCATCACTTCGGACACTGTGGATTCAGTTCTTGATGATATTGCTATAGGCATTGCTACTAATGCTGTTGATGTTACAGAAGGAATGCGTGGAAAATTAATAGAGATTTTCAAAGGGCTGCCTGAAAATTGTGAAGTTATAATAACAGACATTCGAAAATCGGGAACCTTAAACAAGATTATCACAGGAAAATCTGTTAAGGGAACACGACTCCGTCAAAAAAGAGAAAAACAATGAATTAATGAGGTAAAATAGAAACACCTAGGCGATCAAAAAAAGCTCGATCCATAAGGTGAAGTTCTTTTGTTTTCAGTTACTTACTTTGGTTATGCCGCGGTTCTGGTTCAATTGGAGAAACACATCCTCTTCGATCCTGGAATAATCGACGGAATCCCACTGGTTAACTTCGACAATATACATCCATCCTATGTCTTAATCACTCATACCCGAGAAGAGCATTTTGGTAATGCAGTACGATTCGCCAACAACAAAGGAAGTGTAATTGTTGGAAATAGTGAGGTTTGTGATTTTGCACGAAATGTAGGAGCATATAGTTATGCGATTACACCTATTGAAGAAATGAAATCTGTGGAAATCGGAGCAAATATTCGCATAACAGGATATAATTTACGTCGCGGAGGATTCTTGGCACCCCAAAATACTGCTTTTTTGGTTGAAAGTGATCAAGGAACAATACTCCACTTAGGACACGCAAAAAAAGTTGACACTTTAGCTAACCTGCAACCAGATTTACTTTGTGTGCCAATAGCCGGTAAGAAGAAAGGGACTTTATCTCCAGAAGAAGCTGCTAATGTGACACTAGCCATCCATTCGCGATATGTGTTACCAATTAGTGGGAATGAATTCCAAAAGGATGAATTCATTAAGTTACTGAATGTAAAACAGTCAAATGTTCATTTGGTTTCGCTCACTGCTGGAGAAACAACTAATCTTTTTTAACCGTTGAATTTCGTTAATTTCTGCTTATGGCTGCAAAAGCCGATAATAGAGAGCTATTCGCCGATCTTCTACTACGTGATTGGTTGCAGTTAAGAACTTGTCTCGTGCTTGTTTCGGGTCTATATCTGCCATCAGGAGTCCAGTTCGTTTCGTTGCGCCACGCGCGAGTATTTCACCTTGGATGTCTGTAATTTGGCTCCGTCCTGTAAAAGTCAATTTGCCTTCTGAACCAATTCGGTTAGCAACCACTGTAAATATACGGTTTTCGATACTTCGTGCTATCATCGTACGTTGTGCATAAGGAAGGATAAGGTTTGCTGGAAGACAAAGGATTTCACACCCCTCTAACATGAGAATTCGAGAAACTTCAGGAAATGCCCAATCAAAACACACCAAGGCTCCAATAGTTGCAGAAGATAATTTCCAAACCTGTGGTGGCTGATTACCTGCAAGGAACCATTTTTTTTCACGTGCAAAAAGATGAATTTTTCGATAACTTCCAAGGAAACCTTTGGTACCAACAACTACCGCTGAATTAAACACTCGACCAGTATTAGAGCGCTCAGCTAATCCTCCGACGATATTCAAATTAAATTCTTCAGCTAGCTTTATCCAGAGCTGTGTTGATGGACCTGAGGGAACAGGTTCAGCAAATAATTCAACTTGTTTCCTAGAGATGAAATTATATCCTGTTACGCAAAGCTCTGGAAAAACAAGCAAATCAACCTCTTGTTTAGCAGCTTTTTCACAATATCGCTGGAGAAGTATGCGATTATAGTCGAGCTGAGCAAATCGAGGATGCATTTGGACTGCTGCAATTCTCATCTGGTTTTCCTCAATCTTACATGTCAGGGAGCGTCAATATTTCAGGTTTCCTCAGAACAAGGTTTCTACTCAAAGTTATGTTGGATTTGATTCTCAACTAGCCTAATCTGTATTTGATTTCCACTATTTATTGTAGATTTTTAAGAAATCGAAGCTCGATGAATAATATCAATGAACAGTCTTTTCAAGATGTATTTTGTATAGAGATGCGAGGTGAGATCTCAATGAAGCCCGAAGTGCTGACTGAAAATGAGATAATTGAAATGCTCACTGCAGTTACAGAAGAAGAACTCAATGAATGCAACGCCCACATTCTTACTCCACTAAAAGAAATCGTCCTTGCTAGTGGTACACCGGGAAGGGCGACCGTCAAAGATATTCATGGAAATGAGTATCTGGATTGTACCAGCCAAGCGTGGACCCTCAATGTAGGATATGTGCATCCTGACATTATCTTTGCAACCCAATACCAATCAGAACGCCTTACGCATGTTCGCTTTGGATATCCCACAGTCCCTCGCATCAAACTCGTTAACAAACTATCTAAAATTGCTCCTGGAAATCTCAAAAAAGTCTCAATCCAAAATCAAGGTGGCTCCACAGCCATCGAAGCTGCTATGAAACTATCCATGATAAACAAACCTGGGGCCTCACTTTTTGTCACTCACTGGTTAGGATACCATGGGGCAACTCTAGCTACTATTACAGCAAGTAATTGGATGCCAAACCCGCTTATCCGCTTCCCTTGTTTTGGTCTCCAACATTTTGTCAAAGCTCCTTATCCCTACTGTTATCGATGTCGCGGAGACCGGGATCCAAAAGACTGTGATCTTGAATGTTTACATTACCTTCGTAATCTCATAATGTACGGGACAAATACGCCAGTCGCTGGAATCATCATCGAACCAATGCAAGGACCCGGCGGTCAAGTTTCTGCACCGCAAAGGTACATAGAAGGTGTCCGTCAATTATGCAATGAACTTAGTATTCACCTAATCTTTGATGAAGCACAAACAGCGTTTGGTCGAGTTGGGAAGATGTTTGCTTCAGAAATATATAATATCACGCCAGATATGATGGCTCTCACCAAAGCTCTTGGAGGAGGGTTACCCATTGGAGCAACACTTGCGGATAAGAAATTTGAAGGGTTTACACCGGCAGAAGAACATAGCACCTTTGGGAGCAGTCCTCTCATGATGGCTGCTGCTCTCATTAATATTGAAGTTATACAACGATTGGATTTACCACAGCGTTCAGAAAAAATGGGCAATCTGATAACAAAAAGACTTCAAAAACTCCAAGAAGATAGTGATCACATTGGGGATATTCGTGGACCCGGTTTATTCATTGGGGTTGAAATGGTGAAGGATCAAAAGCAAAAAGAACCTGCTAATTCACTAGCTGATACTATCATACGAGAAGGTTTGAAACGAGGAGTGATTTTTGATCTCAGCATGCCATTCATGCGACATATGACCTTCATGCGAAACGTTGTGAAAATCAAACCGCCTTTGACTATTACAGAAGAAGAAGCTAATCGGGCTGTTGATGTTTTCGAAGATTCGCTCAAGGCGGCTTTAAAAGAACTTCGCGTTTTGTGAACAGTGTATCAACTGTGATTAGATCTTGTAACTGGCGATGAAAAATTTTGTTCCTTCTCTTTAGAGCTCCACTTTCTCACCTCAGTTTATGGGTGAATCTGAACAAATTATTTCCTAATAGACTGAAATTTCGTGTGAATCATTATCTAAAAGAAATTACATGTGACAAGAAAGATATACACCAAAGAAAGTTTTTCCTGAAGGTTTGCCAAAGAAGACTGGAAGTTAAAAAGATATTTAGCCCCAGCGGAGAGATTTTTGTGAGAACTGGTGGTGGAAGTTATTTCGAAAGCCAAGAAACCTAAAACAGAGAAACCTCGAATAGGCGTATTTGTTTGCGAATGTGGACGGAACATTGCCGGAGTTGTTGATTGTGTTAAATTGGCTGAAAAAGCCTCAACAATAAACGGAGTAGTGGCCACGAAGGTCAATAAATTCACTTGTTCAGATCCAGGTCAAGAAGAAATCAAACGAGTTGTTAAGGAAAAGAATTTAGATCGAGTTGTGGTTGCCGCTTGTTCTCCTCGGATGCACGAACCTACTTTTCGCCAAACAACCGAAGATGCTGGATTAAATCAATTCTTTTTTGAGATGGCAAATATTCGTGACCAGGGTACTTGGAGTCACGCTAGCGATCCTGAAGGCTGCCAAGAAAAAGCTGATGACTTGATTGCTAGTGCAGTAGCCAAAGCCCAACATCTACAACCTCTTGAAGTCTTAACGGTTCCAGTAACTCATACAGCTCTTGTCATAGGGGGTGGTGTTTCTGGTATCCATGCGGCATTAGATATTGCTGATGCAGGTTATAAGGTGTATCTGGTTGAACGATCTCCCACTATTGGAGGAATCATGGCGCTCCTCGATAAAACATTCCCTACGCTAGATTGTTCAATTTGTATTCTGGGACCAAAAATGGCTGAAGCAGCGCGTCACCCGAACATTGAACTCATTACGAATGCAGAGGTTACAAAGGTTGAGGGGTTTGTTGGTAACTTTAAGGTGCAAGTTACGCAGCGCCCTCGGTATGTGGATATTGATAAGTGTAATAGTTGTGGGGATTGCCAGAAGGTTTGTCCTGTACTAGTTCCGAATAATTTCGATGCCAACTTGGGTTGGCGACATGCCATATACATTCCCTATCCACAAGCAGTTCCTGCCGCATATTTAATTGATCCTGATCACTGTCTTGGTCTAAGTCCAAATGAGTGTCTGATGTGTTATGAGGCTTGTAACAAAGCTGGACAGGAAGCTATTCTTCCGGATGATTCAGAAAAAATCCATGAGCTTGACATCGGAGCCATAATTGTTGCAACTGGTTATGAGCCCTATGATCCCACTCCAATTACTGAATATGGATATGGAGTATATCCCAATGTAATAACTGCAATGGAGTTGGAGCGTTTAATCAACGCTGCAGGACCCACTGAAGGAAAGGTTATACGTCCATCTGATCAAACAATGCCCCAAAGCTTTGCATTTATTCAATGTGTTGGCAGTCGAGATGAACGCTCCAATATTTACTGTTCGGGATTCTGTTGCATGTATACCATTAAAAACGCACTTCTTCTTCACGAAAAATATCCAGATGCTGAGATTACAATCTATTATATGGATATACGGACCAATTTCAAGGATTATGAGGAATTTTATCAACGTGCTAGGCGAGCAGGAATTCGTTTTCAACAAGGGCGTCCTGCAAGAATTTCAGAAAACCCTCAAACTCACAATCTCATTATCCATGCTGAGGATGTAGCATCTGGAAAGCCCACCCATCGTGAATTCGAAATGGTGATCCTTAGTACTGCTGCTGTTCCAAGTAAAGGAGCCGAAAATCTAGCTCGGGTCCTTAATGTTCCTCTTGGACCTTCTGGCTTCTATATGGAAGCTCATCCAAAACTCAAACCTGTCGACGCTGCAACGGAAGGGGTCTTCTTCTGCGGGTCAGCCCAAGGTCCAAAAGATATTCCTGCCAGTGTCGCCCAAGGGAGTGCCGCATCTTCTCGTGCCCTTCGAATAATTACCCAAGATGAATGGGAAATCGAACCTATAGTTGCGGTCGTAAATCCTGAGCTTTGTCGAAGTACCACCGGTAAATGTAGTATTTGTGTATCCAGATGTGCATATGGTGCAATTTATGCTGAACCAGAAAAAGCAGCTTTTGTGACCCCTGCGAAATGTCATGGATGCGGAACTTGTGTGGCGGAATGCCCCGCTGGTGCTATTGAGCAGAATCATTTCAGAGATGATCAGATAATCGATCAAATTCGGGCTTTACTCAAAGAAAACCCTGAGGACAAAATCTTTGCGATGCTTTGTAACTGGTGTAGTTATGCAGGTGCTGATCTAGCTGGTATTAGCAGATACGATTACCCCACAAACGTACGAGGCATCCGTATGATGTGTTCAGGGCGTATGTCTGATAAATTCATTCTAGAAGCATTTCGATTAGGTGCTGGAATGGTTTTGATGTCAGGATGTCGATTAACGGAAACAGGTAGTGACTGCCATTACATCAGCGGAAATGTTTGGGCTAAAAAACGTGCAAAGCGAATGACTGCGTACCTTGAACGGATAGGCATGGATCCTCGGCGTTTTAGGCTTGAATGGGTTTCTGCTGCTGAAGGCGATAAATGGGCTGCTGTCATAACAGAAATGGCTGAGCAACTAAAAGAGATGGGACCTGATTTCATTAAAGAAGAAAATGAACGGTTACGTCCAGAAATTCAAAAGCGATTGGCGCGGCTCATGAAAAAAGAAAAACCCAAACCAAAGAAAAAGACAGTTGAGAAACACAAAACTGCAACGGTGTAGGCGAAATGAACGTGGATGAACGTCTAGAAGAGATCGCGAAGAACCTCTCAAAACGAGTTGATACCAAAAGCTGTTTCGCTTGTGGCACTTGTGTTGCTGCCTGTCCAATATCACGTTTGACCGGAGGGGAAAATTATCATCCACGCAGGGTAGTAAAATCGACACTCGAAGGTGAATCAACCACGTTATTAGAAGAACCAGCTCTTTGGTTGTGTACGAGTTGTCATGCTTGTTTGGAGCATTGTCCACAAAAGGTTCCAGTATCGGAACTTATTCAAGATTTACAGAATCTTGCTAGCGCGCTTGGTCTAACACCCCACGATATTGTCTCTGAGGTAGAAAACATTCTTGCGACTGGTTGGGGTCTAGGACCCAGTGAACAAGCTAATAAAAAGCGTGTAGAACTGGGACTAAAACCAATCTCATTAGATGAACGTAGCAGTAAAGATCTTCAGATCATTGGAAAAGCCACAGAACTTATTGACCGTTTAGACAAAATAAAGCAGCGTAGACTAGAAGAGGCTCAAACGGGAGCGCCTGCTGAAGAAAGAGGAGAAACGTGATGTCAGATTCAAGTTGGGCGTTATATATGGGATGTGTAATTCCAAATCGCTTACCATATATGGAATTGGCAATGCGAGAAACTCTTCGCTACTTTGAAATCAAAACACAAGAAATTGATGGATTTACTTGTTGTCCCAACCCACTGACATTAGCTCATATTGATCAAAACGCCTCCTTAGCCATATCAGCTCGCAATCTCGCCGTTGCTGAAGAACATGGACTGGATATTCTTACTCCTTGCAACGGATGCTTTGAAGCTCTAAAGGGTGCTGCGGTGACCTTACAAGAGGATAAGGAACTGCGCAAGACAATAAACGCAATCCTTGCTAAAACAGGCCATGACTACAAGGGGACCTCAAAGGTAAAACATTTCATTCAACTCCTTTTCGAGGATATCGGTCTAGGAACCATTGCAGAATCGGTAGTAAATCCTCTATACAACTTAATTGCAGCCGTTCATATCGGGTGTCACATTCTTCGACCTAGTCATCTTCTCAATGTTGATGATGCCCAGCGTCCCACTATTCTCCATCAACTTGTTCATGCGCTTGGAGCAAAAACAGTTCAATTTCCTGACGAAATGGACTGCTGCGGATATGGAACCCGACCCGCGGACCGGGATCTCGCCCTCAAAATGACTGGAAACAAACTCGAGAACATGAGGAAAGCAGGTGCAGAAGCACTTGTTGTCATCTGTCCTGCCTGCGCCCTCCAGTTTGATTTAATGCAGCGGCTTGCCCTACGGGATTCTGAAGATAAAACCCCAATTCCTGTCTTCTATTACCCTGAGCTCCTCAATATTGCATTAGGAACCCCGCCAGAAAAATTAGGATTTGATCTTCATAGAGTTAAGGTTAATCCTGTACTAACAAAGCTACTGTCTCAATAACTCGATTATTTTTTTACACATGAGCTTCCTCAGGGAAATGGTAGGATTATGCTAAAAAAAGGGGCAAGCCAAGCGTAAAGGAAGAACAGTCCAAGAGCAAAGAAGGCAGAAACCGGAACAGTGAGAATTGATGCAATGGCAATTTTTTTTACTGCCACACCACCGATTGGGGTCTTGTTTGCCAATCCGACTCCAATTACAGCCGTAATTAATACATGTGTCCCCGAAAGGGGAAGACCCCATAAAGTTCCAATTAACATCACAAATGCGACACCTGTTTCAGCTGAAAAACTCGAACTCGGTCGTAGTTCCGTTACCTCTTTTCCAACTGTAGCTACCACTCGGCGTCCAATGACGAACAACCCTAATGCCATGCCGACACCTCCTAAAAGCAAAAACCATCGAATCAAGGGAATTCCAAACAATAGAGCAGTGGTATCGGGAAATGCCATTACGAGAATCCCAACGGCCTTAGATACATCATTCCCACCCCGACTTAATCCTGTGACAATTACCATCACTAGCAAGAGGATACTAAAGGCGCTCTCCAATCGCTGGATCCGTTCTAGACCCGTAGCTCTTGGTAAAATAATCTTGCGAACCAACAGCTGTAAGAAATAAGCTATCACCAAACCAAAGACAGGACTTAGAATCCAACCAATGGCGATATTAGCAATCTCAAACCAATTGATCACCGGTGAAGCGAAAAATAGCTGTAACCACAATCCAATCCCAAGTACACACCCTACAATACTATGGGTGGTTGAAATCGGGTACCCTCTTACCGATACAACAAGTAACCAGATTGTCATTGCAATCGCAATAATAATCACGATATCGAGAGGTAAAGAAATCAACACCATATCTTCTCCAATTGTAGTCGAGACATCTACTCCAAGAAATTGTGCACCAATAACCTGTAAAAAACCCCCTAAGATTATCGCTCCATTCAAGGCCAGCACTTTCGCACCGAGTACGCTTGCCATTGTTTCATCATTTGCACCTATTGCCACTGAAACAATAAACACTAAGATGATGAGGAAAATGATGGCAAACAAGAGTAATGACAAGGCTAGTCAAGCTCCGATGAGTCTTAGTAATTGTCGTTTGCATTTTAGGAATCAGTACTATAATCTCTATAGATTCTATAATCTTAGTAAAAACATACTTCTCCCACAAGAATCTTACGCAACCTTCTATTCTAAATGAAGCAACAATTAAGGAAGGGAGGATTAATCATGCAGGCTTCAATAGCTATGGAATTCCGTCAAATGCTAAAAAAATGGGGCGCCGATCTAGTTGGTTTTGCATCAGTTGACCGATTCGATCGCTTTGCTCCTGAAAACCATCCCGCCATTGCGTTTCCAGAAACCCGTACTGTGATCGTTATAGGTTTACAAATGGTTGATCCACTCCTAGACCTTTGGTTGCATGCACCTCCAACAACGGGTGCAGGACGATCTCCGACAGGACGGGCGTTTGAGGATGAAATTCTTAAAGCAATATGTTATCGATTTGTCCTAGAAATGTATCGACGTGGATTTGGTGCTAAGGTCTTACCCTACGGACCATCACCCCATTCATCCGAAAAGGGATTCATCTATCTCAAAGATGCTGCAATTTTGGCTGGCTTAGGTGTTATAGGTAAGAACAACTTGGTGGTTACACCAGAGTTTGGTCCGCGTATAAGGCTCCGTGCCATGGCATTCTCTAAGGATTTGCCACCAAATCGCATAATGACAGAAAACCCATGGTGCGAAAATTGCGATCGATGTATCAGAGCCTGTCCAGTGGATGCACTTCATGATGGAAAATATAATCGAGAAAAGTGCTTAACATGTTATCTCCATAAGCGATCTCTTTCACCGGGCACCGAATTGTGGTGTACACGCTGTTCATGTGTATGTCCAGTGGGTACACGAGTTCCTTGTGATGACGCTTTAAAGATCCAACCATTGTAGCTAGATAGGTGATATTTTAAGTAACTCCTCAGCTGAAGAAACACTACTTCTTGGAGGTATGTTTGTGTCTCAATATGACCTAATTGTTGTTGGCGCTGGTCCTGCAGGAGCCCACTTGGCTCGTCAAGCAGCAAAATTCGAACTCAAAGTGCTCCTACTAGAACGCTTGTCCCGTGATCGAGTAGGTGATAAAGTGTGTGGTGAGGGAATCGCCCTTCATCATCTCAAAAACGCTGGAATCCCTTATCCTGAAGGTCAAGAACTCGGTGCGTCAATAAATGGAATTGATATTTATCCTCCAAGCATGAAAAACTTCGTTACTGTCAGCCAACGGATTGAAGGGGAACCCTGTGATGGGTGGACCATTGATCGTTTATACTTTGGCCAACGGCTTCTTAACTATGCTGAAAAAGCAGGTGTTGAAATCCGTGATCATGCACACGTTCTCGAACCCCTCTACCAAAACGAAACTGTTGTTGGAGTCAAATACAAAGATACAACCTCAAACACAATGAAAGAAGCATTTGGTAAAGTGACCGTTGATGCCAGTGGTATGTCCGCGAGTTTACGTCGGCGTATTCAGCATCCTCTCGTCGAAAGCACCATCGCTTTACCCGATCAAGCGGTTTGCTACCGCGAAGTTCTCGAACTTCAAAAGCCTTTCAAACCAACTGATCGCTGCTGGATAATTATGGATGACCGATATTCGCCTGGCGGATATATCTGGATTTTTCCAAAAGGGGGAAAAGTTGTCAACGTAGGGCTTGGAACTCAAGGAGGCCAAGGACACAAACCCAAAGCGCTCTATTATAAATTTTTAGCAAGTAATCCCATTTTTAAAAAAGCCAAGGTTCTTCATGGGGGCGGAGGTACCGCACCTATCCGGCGTCCCCTTTGGAGCTATGTAGGAAACGGCATCATATTTGCTGGTGATTCTGCTTGTCATGTCAATCCTATCCACGGCGGAGGAATCGGTCCTGGTATCGAAGCTGGACACGTTGCGGCGCCAATCATTAAAGAGGCGATTGAAGCTGACGATTCATCCATGGCAAAATTATGGGGGTTTAACGTCGAATACAATCGGAAACATTATGGACAAAAAATTGCGTCACTTGACCTAATGCGTCGGCTTCTCCAAGAAGTTGGAAATAAAGAATTTGAATTTGTAATAAACAATCGCATAATTACCACCGAAGACTTACTCCGTGCAAATGCAGGGGAACGCCTTCAATTGTCTTCTACTGACAAAGCAGGGCGATTTTTACGTGGTCTCCACAAACTCGGACTTCTCCGTCGTATTCAGAAAGTATCTGGGGCAATGAGCGAAATGCTCTCACTTTACAAGACTTTCCCCCAAACACCAGAAGAGTTTCCAAAATGGCAAAAACAAGTCATTCACATTTACATGGAGCTAGGATATCAACACTAGTCCGAACTCAAACATCGAGTAAAATGAGATTGACCTAGCTACCCTTTTTATCTAACAAGTAGAAAGAATATCAAGTTCTAATCAATCAATTGAGTCTGTAAACAAAGTGTGGGATAATAAATGGATCCTCCAATTGTGATTGACGCTCATACGCGACACGTCTCACAAGTTTTGTTCACTCCAGATAATACTGCACTCATTTCTGCTGGTATGGATAATCTTGTTCAGGTATGGGCCGTAAAAGAGTGGAGCCAAATACACACCTTCGTTGGTCATACCAAAAGCGTCAATGCAATTGCTATAACTCCAGCAGGAGATTATCTAATTTCAGGATCAACTGACACAACCGTTAGAGTTTGGCAATTTCCTTCTGGCGTGGTAGAACACAACCTTAGTGGTCATAACAAAACAGTATCTGCTGTGGCTGTATCGCCAAAAGCTGATTTATTCGCCTCTGGTTCTTATGATGGAAATGTTAAGGTATGGGATTTAGCTTCAGGTGACGAAATACTGACTTTAACCAGTTTGGGACGAAATATTGCCTCCATTGCTTTTTCACCAGATGGTAAATACCTTGTAGCAGGAGGATTAGGTGATAACATCTATCTTTGGGCTCTTCCTTCTGGCAAACTTATTCAACAGATTGCAGGCCATGAAACCGCAGTGTCCTCTGTTGCTTTTTCACCCAATGGAGACTGGTTGGGTTCAATCGGGTATGAGGAAACTTTGAAAGTTCGGTCCACCAAGAACTGGAACGAAATACAGTCGATTGCTCTTGAAGCCCGAGGAAGCGATATTACATTTACTTCAGATAGTAAGAAGGTGGTTGCGGCAATAGATTATGGGATCCGCCTATGGAATCTACGAACAGGAGCTATTGAAAAGCAATATGAATTACCAATAAAAGGTGTATATACAGTGGACGTGTCACCCACGCGGCGCTGGATAGCTGTTGGTTCTGCAGATGGAAAAGTCCGAATATGGGAAATACGGAAGTTTGGGAAAAATCGATAACTTCGAAATTTAGTTCAAATCAAGTTGGAATGAAGGAGAACCTCTCTGGTCCAACTTCGTTACTAGTTCAGGTCATCAGTCTTCCTTAATATTACCAAGCATCTGCAGCTGTTACTAATCGAAAAGGAGCGAGGGCGTCGTAGGTTAAGCGGCGCCCTCCGCCAAGAGGCATTCGCCAAGAGGAATTGCCTAATACAAAATAATCTGTAACACATCAATTAGTATGCAGGCTGTTTTTTATAGTGCTTGTGTAACAAAAGGCACATCCTAAATTCTTCTGTTTCCAGGCTGAGAAAGGTGAAAATCAGTTTGGTATGATCTCAAAAAGGTCAGTTTGATGCGTTCACGGATATCGATCCAACTCAAAGCGACGATAAGAGAAAAGCCAATGTAGGAGGCTCCAAACCATCGCCAAATAGCATAATCCATCCAATACATGGCAAAATTACTCATTTGAGTTGTTGCAGCAAATAAAATCGGACCAAGCCAGAGAACAAGGGCGAGAGCGAGCAGTGGGAGACACGTTTTCTGACGTTTTCTAAAGATTTTGTACAACCACCAACCAATTGTTCCCCACACCAAGATTATTTGAATGGCTAGAATTCCATAGAACAATGAAATCGAGAAAATAGGAGGAATTGGATTTGATGGATAGTAATTAGCAAATGTTGCAGGTGCTAAAACATTATAGTAAAGAACACCAAATCCAAACCAAAGAAAGATTACTAGGTTGTGCAGAAATTCTGGTAAACTGGCTGTTAGCATCATTTGGGGATCGGGGATAGGTTGAGCAATTATTGTATGAATTAAATAGAGTCCTATTGCTCCAGAAAAAATGCCATGTATAATTCCTGCAGAACGCCATTCACGACGTAATAAAAAAAAGATTAGAATCGCTGGAAGAGTAAAGGCAAAGGTTTCCTTTATGAGGAAAGCTAAGGAAATGAATCCCCCTGCCAACCACGGTTTGTCAATCCATGCCCAATATACGGCTAAGATTACAAATGGCATCGCAAAGAGGGAAATTTGGAAGAGGGGAATTACGTTGAAGAAAAAGGCATACTGGACGAAAGTAGCCGCAAGCCCAGCCCATCCTGAACCAGTAATTAATCGAATTACCCAAAAGGTTAGAATAAGATTGAGGGCTGCGATCAACACACATAGAACGCTGAGTGGAAAGACGAAATGCGGACCTGCCCATCCTGTTAGAAATACCACTGGATAGAAAATTAGGGGGGTTCGATAAATCCGGAGGTCCCCAAAATCACCTGTGGCTTGAGCTGCGAGCCGCCAAGCAGAGTAAAAATCCTCACCATTAAGCATGTAATAGATCACTGTCTTGTGCATGCTGTCGTCATCAACTGCAGGGTGTGGAATGAAGTCAATTCCCCAAGAATGTGAGAGAAATACTGCCCAAATAATACTGCATAATGAAAGAAAAATAACGAAACCAACAACCCCCTCTTTGCGAAGGAGCTCTTTGATGGATTGCACTGGCTGCTGCTCACCTATTGTTTGATGATCTCTTTTTCCTTATTTGTAATGTGGCTGCTCAAAAGACTTAGGTTTCGGAAAAAGTATCACGTATGTGAGCAATTATCACAATCCTGGGAAGTTTCTGCTCCACAGATGGCACAGCTGTCTCGAACTTTTAAGCAAATCCCACAAACTGCTTCGGTAATTTGTGCCTTAGTTAGTGTTTCAGTGTGAATTTTGTGTGCAACATCGTTGATTTCATTGTGAATGTGTGTTCCTAAGATGACTGCTGACCCCCTTTCGCCTTTCATGTAATGCGATACAGTTGCTTCGGTGGTACCTAGAATCTTTGAAACTTGCACTTGTGTCATTCCATTTTTTACTAATGCTCGGGTTAAAGCTGACTTGATTGCGGGCAACGCCTTCCAAACAACTGCTTCACAAGGAAATGCCATATTAGGAACCTCTACTAAGCTGTGGTGTCGAAATTAACATCGTTAAGTTCTGGATAGAATTTAAGATATAAGTCTTCGGCACTCACCAATACATGTATCATCATTGTTTCGATTTGTTAAAGAGGTTAAGAGTTTTCCAAATTGATTTAAAGTTGATTAAGAATCGCAAATATAAACGAGAGTTTGTGGTGCTGCTTTGTCATATAATTCACCGTTTACTCCACGAATATATCAATTAAATGCCAGAGATCAGATCATCAATGCTGTTGAAAATGATGATAACCGGATATTCATTGTCTTATTACCAACGGGGATGGGAAAGACGTTCATATCAACATTGACATTAGAACTTTTTTTTGAACGCAAACTTCTTGGAAACGATGATAAAGTCTTGTTCCTTGTTCAAGACCGTAAATTAAAACATCAATTGTACGAAATGGCAAAAGCTTACGGTTTAGCTCGTTATGGATTTCTGTTTCTTTTAGATGATCAAAAGGCCTTACCTGCTCGGATGTCACGCCAACACGCAGCTTTAGCGAAATTTATTTTTGCGACACCGATTCTGCTTATGAATGCTGTTGTTGGGAGAGTTAAGCGCATTAATAAAGAAACGCTTGAGAAAGTCAAAGTAGTTATTATTGATGAAATCCTTGATGTTTTTGCTCAAAGATATGGAAAGAAACGTCCAAGGGTTGACACCATAAAATACATTGAGAAACATTTTGGAAACGGTCGAGATTTCAAGCAGATTATCATGGATTTGAAACACGAACTCGAAGCTTCCGAAGTGATTGAATACGAAATCGATGAAAATCGTCTTGAGGAACAAGTCCTTAGAGAATTCTCCTCTCAAAATTATCGAATTAATAAAACCTTCGAACCAATTCTGGAATTCTTAGGTCTTTTAGATTCCAAATCAAATCAAATTGTTATTGGGTTAACAGCGTCTCTTTCCCACGATATCAAAATTGATTTGCTAAAAAAAAAGTTTGGAGGCGAGAAACGCGTCGTTGAAGTTCATCCAATTGGAGATGATTTTGAGCATTTCCAACCTGCTTATAACTTAAAGCGGATTCGGGTGTTTGATGAATGGATTACTACCATTGATGAATTGATTTCTAGTATCAAAAACAGTGTTTTAACTGCGAACCATGATTTCCATGTTGTATTAAAAAAGGTTGAGGAACGAATCATTAACGTTGTTCCTGATCAAAAGGAACAACGTCTTCTTTATTGGCTTGATCGGTTTATTAATCAAAAGAAAAAAATTCTCGTTGGGTGCCGATTTGTTGGCACAACGCGAAATCTTGCTAAAGCAGCAGTCAAGATTGGTATTCCGAGCACAATAGTGCACGGTTCAATGGCTGGATCAACACAATATGACCAGATTAATTCTTTTAAATCTGGCAAAGCTAAGGTTCTCTTTGCTTCTGAACGGTTGATTGAGAAGGGAACAGATCTACCCGAAGCTGATGTAGGAATTTATTACGGCACAACCTTATCCCTTGCTCGTTATGAGCAAAGCTTGGGACGTATTCGGAGTAATGTTCAGAAAATCAAAACGATGTATACTCTAAGTTATGACCAGACCGTTGAAGCCGAAAAATCATTAAAACGAGATACTATGTTTCTGGAATTGATGGGAAAGCGCTTGAGTTCATTTACCCCCAAAATTAAATCTTAGAGGGTGAAGAAACGGGATTGTGCGCGAAGGTTTTGAGGAGAACTTTCAATAAGGTTCTCGATATATGCTAATCTAAGTAGTGATTTTTGGT
>CAYFXY010000016.1:16803-19543 GCA_964347205.1 uncultured archaeon | reverse complement strand
GGTGTTGAAAAATGAAGCCAGAAGATATGCGACGTGATCTTCCAATTACTCAACAATATATTTACCTTGATAATGCAGCAACTACTCCGGTCCCCAGTCCAATCATTGATGCAATGATCGAATATTTTGAAGAATATTGTACAAATATCGAACGGGGCGCATATTCCATTGCCTTAAAAGCCTCAGAGATCTGTGATGTGGCGCGAAAGCGAGTGGCTAAAGACTTACTTCACTGTGGGGAAGATGAGTTCATTTTTACACGAAACCAGACACAAGGTGCAAACTTCGTTGCATATTCCTTGGAACATCCCTTTCTAAATCGATGGAAAAATGGATTTAATTTTGCTCCACCCCTAGTGAAATGGACGTCTAAAAGCAAGGTCGTTTCGACACTTTTGGAGCATCATTCTAATTTGATGCCATGGATACGTCTCGCCAAGCATGTTGGTGCTCAGTTCCAGACCATTACTCCAACGCCAGAAGGTCGGCTTTTACCAGAGATGTTCACTGAAGTTGTCGATGAAGATACCGAATTTGTTGCTTTCCAACATGCTTCGAATGCCTTAGGAACTAAACATGATGTACCTGCTATAGTTCGGGCAATAAAAGCAGCTAATCCCCGCTGTTTGGTTTTTATTGATGGAGCGCAAGGTGCAGGGCATCTTCCTCTTGATGTGAATGCACTTGGGTGTGATTTTTATTCGTTCTCTGGCCATAAGGGACCTCTTGGGCCTCCAGGCACAGGTGGGTTGTTCGCTCGAGAAGAACTATTGCAACGAATGGCTCCGGAAGAGGTCGGTGGTGGAACCATCACCTCAGTAACTGCAGAAGACTATATGCTAAGAAGCGATTATCGGGCTCGAAGATGGGATGCTGGCACACCCAATATTATTGGATTGATAGGGTTAGGTGCTGCTGTTAAATATCTTAATAAAATTGGGGTTGAGCGTGTTGCAGCACATGAACATAGGTTGACAAAATATCTGCTAGAGGGTCTTCGGGAAATTCCGAACCTAATTGTATATGGTCCCAAAGATGACATGACGTGGAAGATTGGAGCAGTCTGTTTCAATTTAGAAGGATGGCTCTCTCATGATGTATGTCTTGCCTTGGATTCTCAATGGAAAATCCTCACGCGCGCCGGACATCATTGTTGTCAACCAATGATGCGGGTCTTAGGCGTACTCGATCAATATGGTGGGAATGTTCGGGCCAGTTTTCATTTCTTCAATTTAATCGAAGAAGTGGATACACTGATTGAAGCGTTAAAACAGCTCACCGGTTAATCCTTCTGTTGTTTAAAGAGTAATCCCCTAAGGGTTAGAGAGCAGTCCTTTGTTTGGCTTCTTCAAATAGCTGTCGACCTTTTTCCGAAACCTCAATATCCGCTGATGGTAGGCCTCGTCCTGCTGTTCGATGGATTGAGACCAGATCCTCTTCTTGAAGTTCAAGAAAGAATTTGTCCAGCCAGGCAGCCAAGGAAATACCTAGCGATGGGCTGAATCCAAGTTCCTTAGCCGATACACGGAATTTGCCTTCTACTATTTTTGTGGCAAAAGCGGTAAGCACAATATAATGCTGGTCTTTTTGAAGCAGAATATCTTGAATTTGGCTTCGTGTCTCCATTGCTTCAAGACGGTCACGTATCTCTCCAAATCGCGCATACTCTTCTTTCATTGTTTCAAGCTCAGCAAGAGTATCTTCAAGGCGTTTTTCGAGGGTATCTTTGTCCTTTCTAAGTGAATCTCGGTCCTTTGAGATTTCTTTCAGACCCTTTTGTTCTTCTTTAAGTTCAGAAAACTTCAAATCCTGAGCTTTCTGAAGGGTCGTCATTTCTGAGAGCTTTGCTTCAAGAGCTTCTTTTTCTTTTCTAAGGGTGTCTCGCTCTTTCGTAATTACCTTGAATTCTTTCTGTTTTTCCTCGAGTCCTGAAATCTTTTCTTCTTGGGTTTCCTTTAGACTAGTGAGTTCCTTAACTTGAGCTTCTAGGGCACCAATTTGTTTGGAAGCTTCCGTTTTTTCTGTCTTCGCTACCTTCAACTCTTGTTGCACTTCAACAAGTCTTTCAGTTTCAATTTGAGCTTGAACTTCTACTTCCTTTATCTTCGTCAGCGATTGTTGTAAATCGACGACTTCTTGTTTAGCTGTTTGGAGTTCTTCTTCAGAAGCCTGAAACTTTGCTTCTGCAGCATTGAATTTCTTCTCAAATGTCTTAGCTTTGGACTCAAATTGCTTAAGCTGCTCCTGGGCAGTATCTCGTTGCGACTCTACACTTTGGAGTTTAACCTTCATTTCTTCTAGATTCGATGATAAGGATTCAACATCTTGTTTTACTTTTGTTTCAGCACTTCGTATCTGTTGAAGCTCATCAGTTAATGATTTTACTTTCGACTCAAGGTTGCTTTTTGATGTTGCTGCTGCGGCAGCAGCTGTTGTTGCGGCAGCTGTGGCTGCAGCAAGTTTAGCATTTAATTCATCAACTTGCTTAACCGCAGCTTCACGTTCAGTTAATGCTTTTTGACTATCTCCCCTAATCTTCAACAATTCTGCTTCAGCTTGCTTCAAAGATTCAGATAACTGCTTATTGGTTTCCCGCAATTTATCTATCCGACGCCCATCGCGGGTAGATCGAGATCGCATCTGCTTCTCTAACTCAGCAAGCTTTACTTTCGCTTCTGCAAGTTCTGATTCGAGTTCTTGACGGGTTTTCTCCGATGAAGAGATTTCCTCCTGTAAACGC
>CAYFXY010000016.1:16113-16793 GCA_964347205.1 uncultured archaeon | reverse complement strand
GGAGTTCCTCGCGTTCGGACTCTGTCATGGCTGCAAGTGCACTTAATTCATCCGCTGCTCCTGACAACCCTGCTTTTGCTCGAGTAATTTCTTGAATCTTCGAACGTGCCTGTTCACTGAATCTTTTTGCTTCCGCTGTAACTCCTTCTTGGATATCGTTAACCACAGGTCCACTAAGTCGCCCAAAACCTATGGCTTCCATCCGCTGTTCAACGCGATCAGCAAGCATGAGGAGGCTGCGTTGGAGTTCCCGAGTTAACACATCGATAGCGTCTACAAGATCGGTAGTTAACGCTTCAATTTGACGTTTTAATTCCTCTGAGCGTTGGGTTTTGTCTGGAGCTTCTTGGGTCATATCTCTCACCTTTTTTAGAACCATTCTACGCATACCCTGATTGGTCGAACCTAGATAAGGTTTGCTGCCTCTAGTCAAAACCATGGATTTGGCTGCAGGGGGCGCAGTAATCAACGGAGTCGATAACCATAGCTTTTTTAGGGAATGTTACTCCGGAAGCATATTACAAATTGAAGATGATGGTCATGGATACTGAAGCTGTAATGGCAGTTTTACACCGAGTTCTGGATCCCGAACATCCTGTTGACATCGTCGAAATGGGGCTCGTCAAACCCGATGATGTTACTTTCAACAATCACTATCCGTTGCAGGATGATGAATCCAA
>CAYFXY010000016.1:9823-16103 GCA_964347205.1 uncultured archaeon | reverse complement strand
AGATACTTATTGAATTTACTCCAACAAGTCCAATGTGTCCGATGGGTGCCGTTATTGGAATTATAATACGTAAAGCCATCGAGGACGAATTTCCCAACGTGAAGGCAATTGTTCACGTCAAATCCGGAACCCATTATCAAGAAGCTGCTTGCAATAATATGATTAACGACGAAGCACAATACAATTCCGCTATAGAAAAACTCACTAACTCTGGTGCCCTTGACCGGTTAATCGTAAAGGACTAATCTCTTTACACAAGAGAAGTAGTAAATTTCACAATCAGTTTTTATATTGCGTTAAATAAAAATCAAGCTTTAATTGTTATTTTCGCAATCCCTTTCTAAATAATTCAAGATTTGCTAAAATTTTAAGAATTGAGAGATTTACCCCATTCTTTGCTGGGTAGGCATGGGGGCCAGTGCTATGTATAAAAAGGAACCCGAATCCGTTACAGTTCCCAAGAACATGGTATCGGAATTTGTCAAAGCTGAAAATTTTGTTACAAAATATTTTGAGACATCACGTCGATTTCCAAAAGAAGGTAAATATCTTATTGGCAGCCAACGCTACATTGCTCTTCCCGCTGAATTCCTTACAACAATGCGAGAACGAATCGCTCTTTCAGGGAGCGGCGAGCTAGCAGATCTTATACTCTACGAAGTCGCAAAATCCTTTGGACAAAAGGATGCTCGCGACTATCAACAACGAATGAATGTACAAGATCCATTAGGGATGTTATCTGCAGGACCTATTCAATTCAGTTTTCGTGGTTTCGCGCATGTGAACATTTATCCGATTAGTAAACCTTCTCCCGATGAAAATTACCTTCTTGTCTATGATCACCTTAATTCATTCGAAGTTGAAGTCGCAGTAAAGAAAGGCGAACATAGTAAATCTCCACGGTGCTTTTTCAACGCTGGCTACTCAGCAGGTTGGTGTGAAGAAAGCTTCCGTATTCCACTTCAAGCACGTGAAATAAGTTGTCGTGCAATGGGCGACAATCATTGTCGATTTGTTATGGCTCACAAAAAGCATATTCTACGACACATTACAACCGATAAGATTGAGAAATACAAATCCATGAAAATTAGCACTCAACCGCTTGAATAGATTCGTGTTTCAGGTTGCGCCCTTTTTTAATTGTATTATTTCTGATTGGTTCGCTATCTTTCCTGTTTTCCAATGGATTAGGATAAGCTAGCTGCCGCTTCAATTCCTTCAGAGGGATAGGAAGTAAGTCTTATTGGGAACGTCTAGCCAAAACGGAGTCAGGATTGTGTTTTGGAGGCTAATTGATGGTAAAAAATCGAGATCAATACATTGCAGTAATAGATTTAGGAACGACTGGAAACCGCTCAGTTATCTTCAATCTGAAAGGGAAAGAAGTTGCGAAGGCGTATCGGGAGTTCCCCACGATTACAGAAGAAACTGAACAAGCTGAACAGGATGCGGCGGATTGGTGGCGTACCTCCAAGGATACAATGCAAGAAGTTCTAAAGCGGACAAAAATTAATCCGAAAGATGTTCTTGCAATCTCTGTTGTCACCCAACGTGCTACACTTGTTCCGCTTGATAAAGATGGGAAGGCCCTAGCTAATGCACTTACCTGGATGGATATGCGTATTTCGCCCTCTGCTGAAGCACATGAGAATCTAGTGAAACAGCGTACAAGCATTCGGCGAGCATTATGGTTTAAAGATAGAAGGCCGAAGGTTTTCCAACGAACAGCGAAATTTGCTACTCCGGATTCTTTCATCTATTATCAGCTCACCGGAAAGCTTGCATCGGATTATTCAAATCATGCCTTTGGGATTCTTGATCGAGATACCTTCAAACTCTCCGACCAGCTTGGTGAAAAGCTAGAGTTACCCGTTCCTTTATGGCCCAAGATCATTCCCTCTGGCAATATCGTCGGCGAATTAACTCCAGAAGCTGCGAAGGCAACAGGGTTAGCTCAAGGAACCCCCGTTGTGGTCGGAGGAGGGGACCAACAATGCTCCGTTGTGGGTTTGGGAGTACTTAAACAGGGAGTGGCAAAGATAACCACAGGTACGGGATTATTTCTTGTAACACCCGTTGAAAAGGAAACGAAAGACCCAATGGGAATCTTATTTTGTCATCCTCATGTTCTTCCAAACCAGTGGGTCCTAGAAGGTGTTCTTCCAGGAGCAGGTACAATTTTACGATGGTTTAGAGATCAATTCGGTCATATTGAGACAGCAGTAGCAGAAAGATTAGGACGGGAATCCTATGACTATATTATTGATCAGGCTACTCTGTCAGCACCAGGGAGCAATGGACTAATTTTATTTCCATTCTTCACCTGGAGCCTTGGTTTACTGAAAGGAATTGGGTTTCAACATACACGAGCTGATATTGCCCGATCAATTCTAGAATCGGTAGGATACGCTTCACGGTTTACCATTGATACCATGTTTTCAGCTGGTATTACTATCGACGAACTTCGAAATGATGGAGGTGGTTCGCGTTCCGCTATTTGGCGACAGATTCTTTGCGATATTACAAACAGACCTTTAATCAAAACACGGGTTGATGAAGGAACTGCGCTGGGCGCCGCAATCATTGCTACTATTGGTCTCAAACATTATTCTTCAATTGAAGATGCCGTAAAAGCAATGGTGCATCAAACCCAGTTTCATTCTCCGGATACAACGACAGCTGAAGCTTATAATGCAGGATATTCACAATTCCAATCTTTACTCATGAGTAATCTTCAAGAAATTCTTAAACATGTCTGAATAATTAGAGTTACAAAATTAGGGATGTGAACTTTAATGGATACACTTGAAGCTATACAAACCCGCAAATCAATTCGCGCTTTTACAAACCAAGATTTAACAGATGACCAAATCACAACCCTTCTAAAAGCTATGATTGCTGCGCCAAGTGCTGGAAATAAACAACCATGGCGAATATACGTGGTTCGAGATGAGATCATCAAACGGAAACTTGCTATCGGTGCCAACGAACAACATTTTATCAAAGAAGCTCCGGTGATCTTTGTTGTTTGCCGTGTACCAGAAGAATCGGGTGTCCGTTACCGAAATCGCGGACGCAATTTTTATTCAATACAGGATACAGCTGCCATGACTCAAAACCTGTTAATCGCCGCCACCGCCATGGGTCTTGGCACCTGTTGGGTCGGTGCATTCAATGAAAGTGCAATAATGACTGCTCTTGAGTGTCCTCAAGGAATACTCCCGGTTTCTATCGTACCAGTTGGATTTCCTGCTCAAAGTAAACCTCCTTCTAGCAGACGGTCTCTTCAGTCAATAGTCCAGTTTATTCCTCCATAACTGGGCTAATTCACTGGTCTTTTTGTAGAACTAATTTGAAACAAAGTGGATAGACCCAAATGATTGCGGTAATTGCTGAAATAATCTCAGGAATTGCTACGCCTGTGAAAGGCATAAGGCTAAGATAATACCCAACCCAAATAAGCGCACTACTTATAGTTAAACTCAGAGCCAAGACTCCGATAAAACGATTTGGACCTTCCTGCAATAAACGAATTCCATAAATCATCCCCGCTAAAACAAGGGTTACGAAGAATCCTACAGAAACGAGGAAATGTGAGGGACCGTAGCCTTCGTGGAAGATCCCGATACCAATCAAGAAAAATTGAGCAATAGTCAACAAGATGGCCGCTATAATCCCAATTATTGATCGTTCAAAAATTTGGTATCGAATGAGCCAAATGGTTAGAAACAGAGTGATAAAACCTGCAAGCGATAAGCTACTATTGAATATTGATGCAGCTCCGTTAATTCCAGGGACACCATTTGATCCTCCAATCATCCAAGGATGACCAAGATCACTAAGGGCATTGTTGAACCAGTTAAACCAGGGGGAAAGGGCTATTGCAATTACGATGCCAACTAAAGCAATTAGTGGTCCGATTATTCCACAAAGCCCAGAAAATCGAGATGAAATAACAAATTCCCAAATCGGGTTAATCATTGTAGGTTCTTTTTTATCTCTCATGAGGGTCTAATCTCCTGAGTGTTTGACCATTGAGTCAAATTATGCTGGCTAAAAAGAGTAAGACAAGATAAAATTTTTGGCTCGACTTCGCTCATCGAATAATGTTACTCCAAAATTCTATCTGTAAAGCCAGCAATTATCAGGGACAATCCAGAAAAACATTGAAACAAATTGTTTAGTGCTTCAATACCTCTAGAAGGGTGTAAAATCACGAAGTCCAGAGGGAAGCGGTTCTCCAATAGCTTGAAATTCATTTTTCAGTTGTTGCATAAATTTTACGAGTAGTAGATGGCGAGGTTCAGCAATTTGCCTTCCAGTTTTGGTGTACATTAAATCGCGAAGTTTCAGCAGTTTTTGATTTATATGCTCAATTATGCCCCGTAATCCCCGTTTTTGCATAAGACTCTCAGCAATTGTTCGTGCAAGACCTAAAGCTCCTATTGCATCGAGTTTATCGGCATCACTCAAGATTTTTCCTTCAAGTGATTCAGGAGAAAAATTTTCACTGAAGCGATGGGTACGAATTGCACTCGCAACTTGTGAGAGCTTTTGGTGAGGAAATGTTGTTGTCGCCAGAAATGCTACTGCCATATTAGCTCCAATTTCTGCATGAGACTTTCCTGTGTTTTCTTCCTCTGGTCGACCAATGTCATGAAGAAGTGCGGCAGCTTCAAGCACTTCCAAATCCGCCCCCTCCGTTTCTCCAATTAATAAACATAATTGACGGACACGTAATGTGTGCTCATACGAGTGAGCCCCACCTTTACCCGTTTGTAATGCCTTAAGAGCAAATTCTGCAATCGCTCCCATGAGTTCATTGTTCATCGGTGGTCACCTGGTTCATATTCGCTGAAACCCTTTGCGGAGTTGGTTTTTCTTCAGGTTCGTCTTCTGGCTCGGGAGTTACTTTTCTGATTCGATAAATAGCATAGGCTAGTGGTAACACCACAAAAACTACTACGGCTAAAAATGCAGAAAGTGCAGAACCTACCATCCCAAAAAATTCGACACCAATCCCAATTGTATAGTCAGGGATGATAACCCAAAATAGGACGAATACTATGGTGCCAATCATTATAGCAAATAACCCAAAGGGATTCGGTGAAACATTTCGTTGAAGCTTAGCTGCACCCAAGAACACAAAAACAAAAGTAAGAAGTAATAAAGCAATTTGAAAAAGACCAAAATTTGGGAAAGGTGGTCGAGCTGCGAGGTTAGGAAGGTAAGACCAGTTGATAAAATACTGGTTGACCCGAAACCGATAGTAATACACTAGAGCAGGATACAATACTCCAAAACTCCCCAGAGCAATTGAAACACTGGGCAATCGTTGCCAAAGCACTATCGCTGCAACAATCGTGACAATGGGAAAAATCAGCATCAAGTAGATCACATACTCACCCGGATTCAAACTCAGTAACCACAGCACGAACGGCGGAAGCGAAATATTTGGAGGATTAGGTCCTGGTCTCATGCCATTGATCAAGATACTGAAAACAATCGGGTACCAGCTCCAAATAAGAATTGGAATAAGAATGAAGATGATGATTAGCGTCACCCAATTCCTTTTAGTAGCAATGTGTTTGCTTGGGAGTCCAATATATTCTGCAAGCCACTTGATGCTTTTTACTATTGTATAACCTAAGAGTATGACCTGGAGAAAAATTATGATAATCCAAGCCCAAGAAAAGATGGTGAAAAAGGCTCCGTTCGGACTGAATAGGAAAAAGGTCAGATTCGGGAAAAAGATAAGCAGTGGTGGAAGAAGAAAAACAAAAAATAACACAGCGCTGAGTATAACAATAGGGGAAATTGCGTGACGGAACCGTGATTCGAAGATTAAACGTTGACCAGGACCAAATATAGCAATTAAACCCAAAATAAGAAACCCAAGAAAAGCTCCACACCCTGCAATAACCATCACCCGTATTGAATTCACAATAAATGGTTGAACTCCAGTGATGGGATCAACAAAGATTAACCGGAGTGGCTGCTGGATCAAAGCCAAGATGATAAAAAAACCTAGAGTTATTATGAATACAATGCTATGGCTCCAATTCTCCCGGTTAAAGAAAAGCCGCAATCCAGCGAAATAATTCTTCAACGCCTGCCAAGCTGTTGAGGGTAATTGACGAAAGGAATTCTTCACATTCACGGTCTTCACTCACCAGAATCTCATGGAATAATATTAGAAACATAAAGAAAATCACTAAAATAAAAAAATAGTTATAAAACGTGTTTTAGAAAATCCGAGAGTAGAGATTCGTTTCCAAAA
>CAYFXY010000016.1:1712-9813 GCA_964347205.1 uncultured archaeon | reverse complement strand
AAAGAAGGCGTAAACTATAAGGGCGCAGTCTTGACGAGTTTACATACAGTTTTCGTGGATGTTGAAACACTATGGGATTAATTGGGTTTCTCCTTCTTATCATCGGTGGTGGACTTTTACTCTATTCAGGAACGTCCATTGCTATCGATCCTGCTTTAGCAACATTGCTGGCGAATTTCATTAATTCGATTTTGGGTCCACCGATCGGTGATCAAATCGTAGCGGGGTTAGTATTAGTTACAAGTCTTGGCGGTGTTTTTGTACTCGTCGGAGCGGTTATCTGGTACGCTGCGGGCTCAGGCATCTTTGCGACCATTGGAAGAATCATTGTTACTATTGCCACTTTCTCCGCTTTCTACTACGTTGCTATGCAAATTTATTCAGCCTATATTGGTGGGGTTTTCAGTCAACCTCTTGATGTCATTCTTGCCTATTTCCTCGGATTAGGATTTGGGTTTGCCAGTGTGCTAATGATCCTCATTGGAAACTTTCTTGGCGCAGGGCGCAAGAAAAAGAAACCAGTTTCATATGAAGATACTCAAGCTGCATAATTCGCGACTTTTCTTCATTGTTTATTTCGTGCTCTTTTGAGTGTTTCAGGAACGAATACTAGTACAATAAAAAATGCTACAGTATTCAAAATCACAGCTAGAATCATGTTTCCTCGGAACGTTGCGATGAGAAACTGAACCATGGAACCTCCTATTATGGGTCCCAATGCCGCACCCATTGAATTTGCTGTTGTAATAGTCGACATGGCTCGTCCTCGCCGTTCTATCTTGCTCACATCTGCTCCTATTGCATAACTTGCGGTGAAGATCAAGGGATATAATGGGATTATCCACAATAGCATAGCAAGCCAAGGATCAAAGATGAACAAATAGACAATCATGAAAATCGTGTAACCAGCAAAGCCGAAGAGGATAACGGGTTTCCGACCAACTCGGTCACTACTATATCCTGCTCCAATTGTTACTCCTAACCCCACAATCGCAGCAAACCCGTTTGCAATTCCAATCATCAGAGGGTATCCGCCGATTTCGGATACCAAATAGACTCCGAAAAAGAATGTAAATGAGTTCAATCCAATACTGCCTAAAGCAATTGCAATTGCAAGGATTACAATGACCCACATTTTTCGCCTTATACTGGGCTCTGAAGAGGTGTCGGGTTTTTGTATAAAGTTATCACGGTTTTTTGCATTAATTGGTGGAGTTATTTCTCGGACAAAGAAGAGAATTATGAGTGCTCCTACAAAATAAGCTATAGCTCCCAATAAAAACAATCCTGCCATGCCAATAATGCTAAACAAGAAGCCTCCTGCAAATGCTCCAACGGCCCAGCCGAGACTACTAGTAGACAAAAGGAGACCGACGGCTCCTCCTTTAAGACGACGGGCTTCAGTCAGGTATGCAGTTGCCATGGGTATTGTGGCGATTGAAAATAGGTAGGCAATGCACGTAACCAGGAGAAAGGAGAAACTATCCTGGATGAAGATATACAAAAAGAACGTGATCGATTGGGCAAGAAACCCAATAATAATGAAGGGTAAGCGACGATGCCATCGGTCAGAAAGTGACCCCCATAGATACACACCAGCTAGGCCAATTAGAACTGGTAACCCCCCAACTAGTCCGATTAGAAAGAATGCTGTTTCACCGATCCCGGCAAATAGATAATATGAGCCAAATTGCCAGAAGATTGACTGTGCGACATGAAAGAAGGAAAACCCGAGCAAGATACTCCAAATATAATGACTGGGAACTTTAGGTTCGGATAGCCTGTTCGTTTCTACTTTTGGCATAACCATGAGATGCCTTGCAAATAACCTGTTGAAAAAGCTTCGTGTAGGTACTCTTCAAAGAAATATCAATTCCGATGTCCAATGATTTTTTATGACTTAACATATGTCAGCATCATGTGAAGAAATCAACTCCTAAACGGAAAATATCAGAAAACGATATGGTTGCTAGTGCAACGCCTCAACACATTCGCCGCTTCCAAAAACACCTACTCTCTTGGTACAAAAAGAATCGTCGGGATCTCCCCTGGCGTCACACTAGAGATCCATATGCAATCTTGGTCTCTGAAATCATGCTCCATCAAACCCAAGTTGAGCGCGTTATTCCCAAATACTATGAATTTCTCCAAGCCTATCCAACCTTTGAAGCTCTCGCCGCTACCTCTGTCGAAGAGGTTAAGCAACTTTGGCGACCTTTAGGCTATAATTTCCGACCTGGGCGGCTTCATCAAATTGCTCAACAGGTGATCACCAAATATAATGGACAACTCCCAGATACTCATGAGGAGCTAATGGCACTGTGTGGGATTGGTCGGTACACAGCAGGTGCGATTCTTAGCTTCGCTTTTCACAAGGATGCACCCATACTAGACACCAACGTACGTCGCCTCTTACAACGATACTTTGATGTCAAAGGGGATCCGATGCGCATTCCCGCGAAAAAACAACTTTGGAATCTAGCTTTAGTAATTATTCCTAAAGGGAAAGGCTACCTCTTTAATCAAGCACTTCTCGACTTCGGAGCACTTCTTTGTACCTCACGCAAACCCGCTTGTCCTAATTGCCCTCTAGTTAATTTTTGTCCAAACTCCGAAACTTAAGTTTAAGTGAATTGATGTATTTTAATCATCAATTAGTATTCTTGGCTAACTTTTACTGGACGTTGGTAGTGGATAATTTATGATGAGGATTCCCGTGACTACGAGGATAAGACCGATGAGAAATGTCCAGAATAGTGGTTCATTGAGGAGTAGAATGGAGAAGAGGGTACCAAAGACCGGAACAAGACTAATGAAAACAGCTGAGTTTGAAGCTCCGAGGTTTCTGATTCCTAAGAAATAGGACAGGAATCCAAATACCGTGACGAAAATGCCCATATAAAGGATATTAAACCAGAAGGTGGGATCAGCCATGATTGGTAAGGTCCAAAATTGTTCGGTCAAGGCCCCAAGGAAAAATATGAAACTCCCAAAGAAGACACCAAGCGCCGTTGTCTCAAATGAAGAGTGTGTTTTCATTACGGTCTTGCCCAGAATTGAATAGAGTCCCCATGTCATCATTGCACATAACAAGATGAGATTACCGATGAGGTGTTCTAGCCGAAAATCAAAAAATGCCTGAACTCCAACAACAAATACAATTCCCAGGAAGCTAAAAAGAAAACCCGTATACCGCCATTTTGGTGCAAGGCGTTCTTTCAAAAAAAGAAAGGCAAGAAGGCTCACAGTTGTGGGGTTAACACCTGCGATAATTGAGCCTTGTGTGGCAGTTGTAAATTGAATTCCGATTAGGAAGAGAATGCCATAAGCGAAGATACCAGTGAAACCTAAAACGAAAAAGAGTCCTACATCACGGGGAGTGTAAGTTTTCATCGAATTGCGATGGGTAATTGCCATGATGGGAAGAAAAAGAAGGCTGGCGGTAAAGAAACGAAAGAAGCCTACGGTCATTGGTGGTGCGAATGAGATAACGATCTTTGCAGATACCCAACTTCCTCCCCAAAAGATCATCGCGAATACGAGCAGAATGTAATATTTCATAGATGTAAGGTTCATTCGCCCACAGCTCCTTGCAGGAGAAGGCTTCCTTCACTTACAAGCGTAAAAATGCATGTGTTGACGACAATCTCTTAGCTCGAAATTAGGCTAGATGAGTGGTGTGTTATCCTCAAATAGTGTTGTTTGACGAGAACTAAGCTGAGGACTCTTCTTCCGTGTTATCGTGCTCCGTTGCATCCATGGGCGATTGGGATGCTTTTCTAATATGAACGTGTCAACTGGGGTTTGTTGTGTGTGGCGAATTAGAACATGAAAGCGGTGGCGTGTAGTCTGGCCAATTCGAAGGGGGGGCTGCGATAGACGTTTGGGCGCGTCTGCACTAACAATAACTGCAATCTTTTGCGTGAATGCAAGTTGCTTTAGTTGCGCTGCGAGTTGGGCACGACGAAAAATGCGAGGATCCGGTGGTGTTCCTCGGTCAATTGGAGCTGAGGGAGTTCCCTCCTCTTCTTCTTGTACAAGGTGCAAAAGGCCGTTGACAAATAAGATGGGTGCGTTCAACTCTTGGATAATGTCTGGTGCGTTGTCGAGAAGGGAAAGGAGTTGGTCGGTTGTAAAGGCACGGGCGATGTGGAGTCGATTTAGTAATATTGCTGGAGGCGTTGGTGGAGATTTAGCTTGGAGAATACTGAGAATGTTGTATGGACGGATACCATTATTTCCATCAATCACTGCAACTCTTTGATGGGGCGCAATCTGACAGATTGCATTCGCAATGGATTGTTGGAGCATTGTTGTACATTGAGGACTACCATACAGGAGGTAGCTGAGTCCGACTTCAAAGCCACCTCCCAAGAGATTATCAATGCGCAGAATTCCTGATGGAAACATCTGGTGATGCTGTTGGGCCATCGAGAACGCTGTTTGAAACAACTCGCAGACACCACATTCATTTGCCTTCAAGGATATGCATTTCTGTGGAAGGGCCTGTTGTAAGCTGACAAAATCTTGGAATAACTCTCACCGATCCTTCGAACCTAGTATGGCTTGATCATTGCATGCGGGTATATGCTGCACTTGCAGAGTTGTTGTCTTCTGGTAAGGAAGAGGTTATCGGCCCAGTCCAACAAGCAGCACAATTTGTTGTTAATAAATGATTATAAAAACCACCATAATTATCAAGTAGTTAGGTGAGCTGGGTTCGTATGTCCTACCGTGGAAGTGCGCAATTCTATGATCTCTTTGCTCTTGGCAAGGAGGAGGAACAAGCGTTTTATCGTCTGCTTGCGCAAGAAGCAGGTTCTCCAGCTCTAGAATTGGGGGTCGGAACGGGTTTTTACGCTTTTGCTCTTGCGGAGGATGGCATTACCGTTGTAGGACTTGAGCAGTCACGGGAAATGCTTCAAGAAGCCCGTAAGAAGCTGCAGCAGGCACCGCCAGAAATTGCTCGTCGGCTCCTGTTTATATCAGGAGATATGAGTAACTTTCACCTTGATCAGAAGTTTCGCCTTATTTATATCCCCTCGGGTAGTTTTCAATACCTTTCCACTCGTAAGCAACAATTGGGCTGTTTACGAAGTGTTAAATCTCATTTGGATAAGGAAGGCTCCTTTGTTTTTGATGTCTGGGTGGGGAAATCGGATACCACAGGAACTTGGCGACGTCTTGAAACCGTTTCGTTACCTGAAGGTGGCGCCGTAACTCGATCAATTTCTACTCGCCTTCGAGACTCTAAGAAGATCATTGATACGGTGATCCGATTCGATATTCATAATGAAGAGGGTCGAATTACTGAAACCTTTAGTGACTGGTCTCAGCTTGCCGTGTTGGCTGTTGAAGATGTGAAGTTTTTATTAGCTGAAATGCATTTTAAAGTAGAAACTCTCTATTCCTCCTTTTCAAGGAGACCTTGGACATCAGAGGCTAAACGAGCAATTTTTGTTACTGAACCTGTTTAATATAGGTCTTGTACTCATACATTTTTGCCTTTTATTGGGGACTTCTTTTTATTAGCTATGGCCGGTTATAAGACTGATACAAGTAAAATATATGCCTTAATGTGCTGACTAGTCTCAAACTGATGTACAAATTAAATTAGTTGATGAATGCTTACCAGAGTGTCGAAATATGGGTGTATACGATGTCAAGAGCTTCAATAGCATTTAATATTAATCGAGTGAAAAAACAACTCGAGGTTTGGCTTGGAAAGCCGAATGTGTCGGATGCTGAAGTGGATAAAATTTGTTATTCACGGGATGCCTGGCCACTCCGTTTGATTCGACTTGGACGGTTAGTCTTAGATCCGAAACCTGATCTTATTGTCTGGCCTAAATCAGTGGAACATATTCAAAAAATCGTACAACTTGCTAATCAAGAGCAGATTCCCCTTATTCCCGTTTCGGGAGCTGGTGGAGTTGTAGGAGGAACCCTCCCAATTACTGGAGGTATTATTGTTGATTTAAAGAAAATGAGCAAGATCCTTCAACTTGATGAAACGTCATTATTGGTCACTGTTCAACCTGGGATTTTGGGTCAAGAGCTCGAAGAATATCTTCAAGCTAGAGGTTACACGTCAGGGCATTTTCCCTCCTCAATTTATAGTTCAGCTCTTGGTGGTTTTGCGGCAGCTCGTTCTGCAGGAGTACTTTCATCTAAGTATGGGAAAATCGAGGATATGATAACTGGCCTAGAAGTTGTGCTACCAACAGGTGAATTACTTCGTACTAAAAACGTACCCCGATCTTCGATGGGTCCGGATCTTAAACAACTCTTCATTGGATCTGAAGGCGTATTTGGGATAATTTCAGAACTGACACTCCGGATTGCGCCCTTACCTGAATCTAGGCATTTTGATTCCTTCCTGTTTCCCGATCTGCACTCAGGCATGGAGGCTGTTATCCAGATATTCCGACAGGATCTAAATCCAGCTTTGATTCGTCTCTATGATGAAAACGAAACTAGATTTGTTTTAGGGCGATTCAAATCACCACCAGAAGGTGCATGCGTTCTCAATCTGATGTATTCTGCAACCAAAAATATTGTAAAAATTGAAAAACGTACAGTCAAGAAAATTTGTATTGAAAAGAACGCTGAAAGTTTAGGATCAGGACCTTCAAAACACTGGTGGAACAACCGATTTGACCTTTATTACCCCTCAAGCCTAAATCTGGGTCCAGGTATGCTCTATGATGTTCTCGATGTTGCAGCCAGCTATGCAAACTTAGAGAAAATGTATTGGGCGATGCGAGAAGCCATCGAAGCTACGGGAATGAGTACTATGAGTCACTTTTCTCACTTCTATCCAGACGGTGGAAATATCTACGTGATTTTCATTGGACAAGAAAAATCACCTGAAGCTGTCGAGGCAAAATATGAACAAGTATGGAATGTCGGACTAGAAGCAGCCCATCGTCAAGGAGGAACCCTTAGTCATCAACATGGTGTTGGGCTTCTCAAAGCTCCATGGATGGTTAAGGAACATGGATCCGCTGGGTTTGCCCTCCTCCAGGCCATCAAACAATACCTAGATCCAAACAACATTATGAATCCTGGCAAACTCGGGCTTGATGGTTAGGAACCATGAATCAAAGTTCACCGATGTCTTCTTTCCATAAATCGGGATTCTTATCGATAAATTGTTGCATCAATTGCTTGCATTCATCCAAATCTAGGTCAATAACCTCAACACCATGAGATTCCATGAATTCCTTTGCTCCCGGAAAAGTTGTTGATTCCCCAACAATTACCCGTTTTATTTTAAACTGAACAACAGCACCTGCACACAAATAGCATGGCATAAGTGTGGAATATAAGGTTGTTCCAGAGTAACTCCCCAAACGACCTGCATTTCGTAAACAATCGATTTCTGCATGAACAATGGGATCTTTATCTTGCACTCGTTTATTATGTCCCCGTCCAATAATTCGTCCATCTTTTACCAAAACAGACCCAATGGGAATTCCACCCTCACGGAAGCCCCGTTTCGCTTCTTCAACTGCTTCCTTCATGAAGTCATTCATTGGAATCGTCTCAATAGCAGACAAACTTAATGAAAAAGATATTGACCCAAATTCTTAAGATACAAAATGATTTCAAAACCTCAATCTGTACTCGAATATGTCAATAAGGAATTGTTATTTCATTCTGATTGATATTATAAATCATTGAGTGGAAAATAATGTCACCTCCCCCGCTTCACGATGTTGTTTATTCGCTAGATTATTACCGTAAAATTAGTCGACTTTGCAGTCTTTGCGCGCGTATGTGTCGCCATTCCTGCCCAACACATCTAATCACTCGATCTGATGCATGCAGCCCTGTTGGACGAGCAATTATAATAGAACTATATCGCGGAGGAAAGAGTGCGCTAACTGAAACTGCAGTAGATCGCTTATACCAATGTAACCTCTGTGGGGCCTGTAAGGCGTGGTGCATGCCCAAACATGAACTTCCTCATATCATTGAACTCGCCCGGGCTCGAGTGGTCGAGGAACATCGTGCACCTCGAGGTACATTAGAACTTGACGATAATGTCACACAAACGCAGAATGTTTATGGGGAATCACAAGAGAAGCGATTTGCT
>CAYFXY010000016.1:279-1702 GCA_964347205.1 uncultured archaeon | reverse complement strand
GGGTGGCATGAAAAGTGTCCGAGAACAATCTCAGGCTATTTAGTCGGATGAACCACTGCATATCGACATCCTGAAATTGCTGTTGCCGCTCAACAAGTTCTCAACGAATTGAGCGTTGAGGTCCAATTTCTTACTCATGGTGGAGGTGAAGTATGCTGTGGATCGCCACTTCTTCGTGCCGGATTCTCAAAAACAGCAAAAGCGCTTGCAAAACAGAATGTCGCGGTAATCGAGCAGTCACAGGTTCGCGAGATTATAACTACATGCCCTGGTTGTGCACGGGCTCTTCGACAAGACTACCCACAATTAGGTACCCCGCTTCCTAAAGGCGTAAAAATCTGGCATATTACCGAGTTGTTAGCACAGAAGCGAAAAAAACTTGGAGCACTCCTCACTGACCCTTGGCAGAACGGAATACTTGCAGCAAATCCCGTAATGACGTATCATGACCCGTGTCACTTAAGTCGTGATCTAGGTGTTTATGAACAACCTCGACAAATTCTCAACCTCATTCCTGGTGGAAAATTTATAGAATTCTCCCATAACTCTGACCATGCAGATTGTTGTGGTGGTGGTGGCGCTTTGCCCAAAACCTTTCCCGAGTTGGCAACAGCTATTACCGATACTCGACTAGATGCTGGTAAAGATACCTCTGCATCTTATCTGGTAACAGCTTGTCCAAACTGTAAACTTCACTTCACGGAGACACAAAACGCATCTGGCGATAGAGCTCTTATGGTATTAGACATCATGGAGCTTCTTAAGAACGCCCTTAGAGTCCAAAAAAGGGAAAGATAACCCAAAGTAACAAAGCTACTATTACAATTAAGGTAATACCACTGCCAATCAACCAGGCCCGTTCGTATTTTTTTGGAACATAGGTAATGTTACCTGGTGGGGCTATCATTCCTTTTTCGACATATTCGAGTGCTGTTAATGGGTTTTTCATCCAACGATTTAATACTGACCGGCTGCTGGGTGCTAGGTCGAGAAAGAAATGGCCTGCGCACGCGAGTAGGAAAATAGCAATGAAAAATCGGTCGATGGGTGTCCACCAACCGAGGAGATAAATGGGGACGAAGAAAAGAAATATTATCCCCAGTGGCGCAAGAATACTGTGTGTTACAACTGAACGGTGTCCTAGAATTGGTTTCCAATGGGTATCGAAATCTGGAAACAAACCGCCAACCCAGGCGATTAGAATAAACCAGAAGCTGAAGGCGGCAGGTAATAGCCAGGGGAAAATGTATTGCAAAACAATCCAACTTACAATAAATATTATCGTTGTTATAAAGAGATGATCCCAGCCATTCATGATATCACATCGCTCACTTTCGGATTCAAACTTCCCTAAAAACGTTCACATGCTCATTGCATACCGTGCTGCGAAAGCCTTGGCGCTCAAAAACAAGGAGTTCCAGTT
>CAYFXY010000016.1:0-269 GCA_964347205.1 uncultured archaeon | reverse complement strand
AACCACCAAAGTAGAACTTAAAATCCAAACTACTACCATAAGCTTACATACACCAACTAAGAAGGGAGCTGCAAACTTTGAACCCAGTAGCACTTTCGACCGAACCAAAAATTGTGCAAATTGGAGATGTAATCCTCGGAGGTCATCGGGGTGAATACCCAACTACACTAATATTGTCCATGTTCCATCGCAGGGACCGGCTAGCCTCAGATCATAAACAGGGTCGCTTTGACAAAGCGCGTACAAAACGTTATCTTAATCGCGCGCTG
>CAYFXY010000015.1:26706-37557 GCA_964347205.1 uncultured archaeon | reverse complement strand
TGTGCTTCCCTTTGGGGCGGCGTCGAGGCGCCGAAAGGCGCGGGGCGAGGTTACGGCTTAGAAATTAAAGAAGAGCAAAGCTCATATTTCTCACACCTTACAGTTTAGGTGCTTAATGGGAGCTGTTGTTCACATATTTTTTTGAGGTTTAGCTCGGCGGACTTGGGGAACGAAGCGTCCTGTTCGTTGCATGTAGTCTCGGTATTTATGGCCAAATCGATTTATGAGCATTTGTTCTTCTTTTTTGGAAATCGGATAGAATATGAAAATTACTATGAGCCCAAAGAAAGTGATGAATACATTAGCGGTGATGAGAATATTGGCGAGGGTAAAGAGTATGAAGATGGTGTACATTGGATGGCGTATCCGAGAGTAGGGCCCCGAGGATACTAGTTTATGTTTTTCCTTGATTTGTAATTCAGCTGAGTAAGAATAGCCAAGAGTCCGATGTACCCAGACGAGGAAAGGAAGCGTGCTAAAGCCTATTAGAACCCCAATCCAACGAACTGCGGATGGAAAAGGAAGCGGAAACCAAAGCGTCGTGAATGGGATAATAAGATAAATAATAACTGAAACTAACATTCCCAAAATCCCTATCGATAGTATTATCTCTTCCCACCCCCATGCAAGTTTCTTTGCTCCAACTTCTTCAATCTGAGACTCAGGGGGCTCAACCTTTTTTCGCCGATAGTAAATACGAAATCCCCCAAAAAAGGTATAGAGCAAGAGGAACAATATTCGGAACTGGAGTTCTTCGATCATTTTAATCGACATGTTCTATGATGTTCTAACATTAGTAAGCGAAGTAAAAAGAAAGTATCGAAACCGATGAAGAATCAAAACATGGTTGGAAGAAATTCCTTGAGGAAACCTACTGAGTGATTGACACACTGGTTCAAACATTTAGCCGGCAACGTAAATTAAAAGAATCTATTAGCGAGCGAGTTTGCGTACAGTAGGTTTAATGATGACATATGATCAACGTTTTACGGATCGATTAGACTTTGCAATGGGGATACTAACATTTGTTGGTGCGGCTATAGCAATCCTTTTTCCCTTTGCACTCATTTTCGTCAACATGTTCTTTAACGTCCCTCATTTCAACGCCATTTTAATAATTTGCTTAATTACGGGTGCCACACTTATGGCGATTGGGTTTGGCTATTTTGTGTGTCGAAAGGAATTGTAAATCACATCCTAATTAGCGCAATTTCTTGGGATTTTCGAAAAATGGGGGTAGCCCAAATGCGTGGTTACACAATTATTAATAGCTAAATTCTAGGACCAAAAAATTATGAGCATACGGTTTAAGGCTTTGCTTTTGATAATCATCTTTATTCTAGTCACAAGCCCAAGAAGCATAGCTTTCTTTTCAAGGGACATACAAGATGATTCTATAAATGAGGGAATACGTTCCTCAAACATTGTGCTGCAAAGTGCTTATTCGTGGACCCCAACCCAAGTGGTGTCTACAGTTAGTAATGCTCAATCACTCAGACCAATGATTGCAACCGATTTGGAAAATAATGTCCATGTTGTCTGGCAGGATCAAACAAATTATGCGAGTTCAGGGGGTGATAACGATATATTTTACCAACTTTGGAATGCTACTACTCAAACGTGGGAACCCACATCGGTTGTATCAACTGAAAGTGCGGGAAATTCATTAGCACCATGGATTTCTTCAGATGAGCAAGGAAACCTTCATGTGGTCTGGCAGGATGTTTCAAATTATGGAGGAGCGGGTGGCGATTCGGATATCTTTTACAAACTTTGGAATAGGACAACGAGTTCCTGGGGAATAACAGAAGTTGTTTCAACGGAAAGTGGAAGTAACAGTCTTTGGCCCAGTATTTCTGCCTATAATGGTGAAGCCTTTGTTGTCTGGCAGGATATTTCAAATTATGGTGGAGCGGGAAGTGATGTTGATATTTTCTATAAACAACGGTTTACCAATAATTCTTGGTCTTTAACAGAAGTAGTATCAACAGAAAGTAATGTTCTGTCTCGATTTCCCCACATCACCTTAGATGCTGACCAGAATGCTCATGTTGTTTGGGATGATGGAACAAATTATAATGGTGCAGGATTAGACGAGGATATTTTTTACAAATACAAAAACAGGACAAGCGGAATTTGGTCCACCACTGAAATAATTTCCACGGAGAGTAATAATCAATCTGAGCGTTCAAAGATTGCCATCGACATATTTGGAAACCGACACATAATTTGGTTTGACATAACAGATTACTCGGGGGCAGGAACCGATCGAGATATTTTTTATAAGCGATGGAACGCGACTTTAGCTTCATGGACTTTAACAGAAGTTGTGTCGACAGAAAGTACTAGTTCCTCTGAAGTACCGTCCATCGTTGTGGATGTAATTGGAAATGTGTTTTGTTTTTGGTTTGATACCACAGATTTAGCAGGGGCTGGAATAGATCAAGATATCTTCTATAAAATGTGGAACGCGACTACCAAGGTTTGGAGCCCTGTTGAAGTAGTGTCAATAGATAGCCTTGATGATTCCTGGCGTCCGAATGTAGCCATAGATCAATCTAGTAAAATACATGTAATCTGGCAGGACCGAACCGCGGGGTATGGAGGGTCAGGAAGCGATATTGACATTTTCTATTCCTATGGTTATATTCCGGCCTTGGTGATGGACTTAACTATCATACAAGAACCTGGTGATGTCTCTTATGAGTATTCGACGATGGGAAACAATCTAGTTTGGACGATTGCGGGGGATAATGTTTCGAGCCCATCTTTTGCAGTTTATAATGAAAGTATTGAAATCTTGAATCAGTCGTGGGTAGCTTATACGCCGATTGTAGTGAATATTGATGGGCTTGATTTTGGATCATATAATTACACACTGATCGCTACGGATGGTTGGGGAAATTTTGTGTATGATACTTCTAACGTCTCAGTAGTTAATCTCGCACCCGTGATTGTAAGCTCCCCAACTATTATCAGCTACTCAGTGGGGAGGAGTGGAAACACCATTACTTGGATTGTAGAAGACTATTCTATTCTAATCCCAACATATAACATTTTCAATGATACTGCACAAATTGATACGGGAAATTGGTCTTCAGGTGTTCCCATAAGTATTCCAATTGATGGGTTATCAGTAGGAGAATTCATCTTTCGAATACAATTACGAGATGGATATGGAGGAGAAACACAAGACCTTGTCCGGGTGCATGTAACCATTCCAGTTAATCCATTATTCGAACTTGCACCAACTTTCCTTTTGGGTGTCCTGGTAGCCCTTGGCCCTGTGCTTATTAGCGTAATTGTAAAGAGGAGGCATCGGCTATTCCGATGGTAAGAACGACCCTTCACCGGGTCATTTCTTGGTGGTTATTACTATTTTCACTGATTACTATCACACTCGGTTATGCCATTGCACGCCATTGGGTCATTGATCTTGACTTTTTTCGGAACCTACATCTTATCTTTGAATGGAGTTTCATCTCCCTTTTAATTTTCCATATTAGCTACACTCTTATTTATGTCCGGATAAGCAGTCGACATCTTCTAAGGCAAATTCGAGAGCGCCGTGCGACCTTACTTAACACCTTGCGTTTAATTCAACAAGTCACAAAGTGGCTTATTCTTATTTTTGCTAGCCTTGTTATTTTTGCAGGCCTGAATCATTATAGTTGGTTCGCAATAATCTTCGAGTCTTGGTTTTTCTTCGGGTACCATCTTCAGTTTGACATCTTCCTAGTTTTAAGCATTGTAATCCATGGCATGACAGGAGCGAAACTTGCTTTGCAAAGAAGAAATATCCGGAGACTTTGGGTAAATGCATTTATTCTTCTTATTGGCTTTACATGTATCGCTGCAGCTTTCTATCTTGAGATTCCTAGACCCGCTGTTCAAGCCCAAGCCGTAATTGGTTCGGAAATCTATAACTTCGATCCTCAAGATATTACGACTCTTCGACCTGATCTGTTTCAGACCGGGCACTTTTCCATGTTTGATATTCTTGCCTATCTCGATTCGCAAGGTCGTATTGATATGGAGTATCATTTAGATACTACAATGAATACCTATGTTATTGACTCACTCAATGGGGATTCCAACTGGTGGTATTATGCCCATTACAGTGGTGGGCATATCGAACCAAACGTTTACCGCATGGATCACTATCTTTGGAAAGAGGAAGCATATCTCGAACTTTATCAAACGAATCCCACGTTCCTCAACACGGTCTATGATACGTTTCGAGCTGAAATAACAAGACTTGCTAATAATTCAGCAACGGTTATCGTCCCTCAAGTTATAATCGATGGACAAACCTTCTATCAAGAATTTTATAACGTTACAGTTACAGCTCACAACATACGTAATGATAGCTTGAAATTGAATGTCATCACGGCCATCGATGTGATTCTAAGTTTGGGCGATGCGGGGTTAATCACCTACGAATTGCAATGGTACGACAGCCTTGGTTCGGCCACTGTTGTTCGAAGTTATTGGGTTGAAAGTATCAATTCTGATTCTACCGTTGGACGTTGTGGATTTACATATGAATGCGGTGATGAACAGTTTAGGTTTGGTAATGGAAATCTGATTCATATTCCTTCAGATGTTCGAATCTTGAATTCCCCAGAATATGTTCGGTGGTTTTGGAAATGCCTTTGAATATCCCTAAAAGGGGTCATATAGATGACAAAATCAAGTTGCCCTTATGCACTTGACTTAGGTATTGAGATATTGAGAGCCGACTTAAATTTGATCAGTTAAGACCGATAAAGTTTTTGGGCGTTTTTCCAGTAGATGTTTCTAAGTATGGCCTTAGGAAGATTTAGCCCGTTAATGAAAGTACCACCCGAAGCTTCCGTGTCAGGGTCAGGGAATGGTAAGGGAATTTTCCGAGCTTTAGTTTCCCAGAGTAAACGTTGAGCATTTAACCGCAAGTTATAGGGAGAAGGTCGGGCACCATTATTTGGGGATTCAGTTCGATGACGAAAAGAGGAATTTAGTTGTCCATCTGTGCCAAATAGAACGCGATTTGAATACTTTAAAAGGAATCGTCTTGCTTTAGCTGGATTCCTACCAAGTTCTCTAACCATCCACCGAGATGACGCAGTATCGACAACGATGTTTGGGTATTTGTCAAACCAAACTCCAAGATGTCCTAGTCGTGGAATTTCAGGCTGAGAGCCGAAGTGAGCTAGTTGAAAGGTGAGTTTGGAGTATTCCTGTATTAGAGTTTCTAGTTGCGCGAGGTGTTCATCTTTAGTTCCATGGATTTCCGCATTAGAGTAGGTAGTAGCGTAATAGGTATCTGGATCAGCTACATGAATAAGAAGGGGAATTTTTTCTGATTCTAATGTCAAGAAAATCGGAGAGAGTCGTGGACTGGTTAGCATAAAAGATTCGATCATGTTCTGTGTATATCTCCGCCAAGCGGGAGCTACCCACATCTTGGCAAGTGAATAGCCTTCGGATCGCATAACCTTGATTTCCCGAACGACGCTTTCAACATTATAGGAAACGATATTCTGCGTTGACAGATACTTGGCAAATACAAATCTGTCAGGGAATTGCTGAGCCGCATAATCTCGAACTTCTTTGAGATGCGCAATGACAAGTAATCTCTCAACACCCAGTTCTATCTGTTCTTCAACGACTTGGACGAAGTTAGACCTATTCCAAACGTGAGTGTGGGCATCGAAAATCGGACCGTTATACTTCCACTTATATTCCAGCAAATGATGAGCCATCCCAGTTTTGAATTTTTGCACAAATGAGTTTTGATTGGTTGTACCCAACCTGAATAAAGGCTATTAAAACAATATCGAACCGCTATAATACTGAAAGCGATTGGAGTTTATTCAGAAATCCGCCAAGAGACGGTTAATCGCCACGTGGGTTTAAGATTTGGGGTTCAAACATTAACACATGTGAGGATTCAAGGCTCTTTGGTGAATGAAGGACACCTTTGGGGACAACTGTCATTTGTCCTTCTTTCAATGTGATGGGAGCTTTGTCCTTAAAGCGAATTGTGATTTGGCCTTTAACTACAAAAAAGAGTTCATCAGCATTAGAATGTTTATGCATGGGAAATTCGCCATCAAATAAGGCTAGGCGTATTACTTGGTCGTTTACACGGATGAGCTCCTCAGGTGACCAAGGGGTAGTATGTTCGCGAATTTTTTCCCAAATATCAATGATTGCGTTCATTTTGGGTTCCCCGTTAACCAAGTGTGTGTTCATGGGTGTCCATCGCTTATGTTCTCTTCGGTTTGGGACGACTACAAAGATTAACGAAGCCTCCAATAACACCCAAGACAACACTAAATATTGAAACTGTTACGAGTGCGCCGAATAATGCCATGACACCACCAAGGGGCCACCATTTCTCAAAATAGATAATTGCGGCGCTAATAAACATCAAAATACCACCTAAGAAAGTGAACCAATCCAAAATGAAATAGTTGAAGATTTGGTAACTCATCCAAGGAGGAAGCGATGGAAAAATTACTAAAAGCTGATAAGAGAGGCGGAGTCCAAAAACAACCGTAGCAATGATACCCCCAAGAATCGTCAAGAAAACAGCAATTAGAATCAACAAAGATCGGTCTGTGAAGTCATTGTCACTAATTGCAGATTCAACAACCGGATAGCTTTGCAGTACCCTGCGTTCATGCCTGACTATCCTCATGCAATATCCCGATGAGGTTGGTTGTCTTCTTTAACTTAAATCATCGGTTTGGTGCATCTCACCGTAACCAAGATCGTTGTGTATCTTTTCCGAACTATATGGTAGGAAAATTAGTAGATGAATTGAAAGTATGAGCAGAATTCAGAACTAATTGGATTCCGAGGATTTTTCTTTGAGATGTAGTTGCCATTGTCTACAAAACACTATCAAATTATATTAAGAAGAGGTAATCAAAATGAAATATGGTGATACTGACCAAAACCTCCACAAATCTGTTTTAATTGTTTTCCTAACATGTGTCTTAATAGGTCCCCTAGTTCCTGGAACAGGGAATATGAATTCAATCTCAACCCAAACTAATTTGGCTGGAACTCAGGTGGGAATCTTTAATGCGGGTACCCTCGCTGCGGGAAGTGATATCGCATTGTGGAATATGTTTGAGTGGATGGGTGCGACAGTATTATGGGTAAATGGACCAAGTATTCGAGGCGGAATATTAAACACCCTTGACATTGTTGCGTTTCCCGGAGGTTCAATGTTCAGTTATCAACTTAACCTCACCGAAGCGGGTTCGGAGGCTATTCGCCAATTTATTGCTAGTGGAGGGTCATATTTTGGCATCTGCGGTGGCGCCCTATATGCAACTGATTATTTAGGTTTGTGTGCGGGCTCATGGAGCACGGATATTCCAGGAATGACAAGTACCATTTCCTTAATTGAAATGACTGTTCACCGTGAAGGAACCAGTCCGGACCTTTCCGATGAACCTAAATCCTATCAGACACTATACTGGAGCTCTTCCTTCTTCATTCCCGTTAATCCATCTAGCATTATTCCCATCATGTCATATCGCGAAAATTATGAACCAGGCATGTTTCTCACCCGCTATGGAAGAGGAACTGTCTTTTGCAGTAGCCCACACCCAGAATATGAAGAAGGAGACTCACGAGATGGAACAATCCAATATGATTACATCAATGACCCTGACAGTGAATGGGGATTACTTCAAAAAGTCACCCAATGGCTTATCAATGAGTCCCCAGACGCACCCTCAAATCACTTGGGAAACCTAGGTGGAATTGTTCTTATTGGTGTTGTAACAATCATCGTAGTCCTGTTTGGAGCAATTTACAGCTATAGACGCCGTCAGACAATACAATAACACGAAAAGACAACTTTTGAGTAGTCCAAAACTTCGAATTGTTTATTGGACTATTCACTTGAATTTCTTAATTGGAATTTACCCTCACCGGTTGCAGTAGAAAAAAGTTAAACAAAATAACACATTTTCTTATCCTCTCAATCAATGGTAAAATTTTGACTTCTTTTAGGGATGGTATAGTGATTAGTCACAGAACTGAAATAATTGCGACTGCCAAAGCAAACTATGACGATTTAATGAAATCAATTGAAAAGCTAGGAAGCCTAAGCCCTCCCCTTACTCATTTCGTTCATTATAACAGCTAAGCGTTTTATGGATTTAACAAGATTATCAATTGAAATACTTTCGTTAGGAGAGTGGGATCGGGATTCGTGATCTCCAACGCCAATCGCCACCATCGGTACGTATTCCTTGAACAGATAAAGCGGACCTGAACCAGGATGAGTAGGGTGAATGCGTAAGGGATGCCCAAAAACAACTTCATTTGCATAAGCAATGACATTAACAAAGGGATGATCTATGGGAGTTTTAGCAGCAGGATAGCCTTCGTGCCATGCAATCTTCACATCCGAAAAGCCATAACTATCAAGGTGTTGACGAAGCTTAAGTAAGATTTCCTCAGGATGCTGATCTTTAACAAGCCTAAAATCAATCTTGGCTGAAGCTCGAGCGGGGAGTACCGTCATTGAGCCTTCGCCTTGATAGCCACTTGTTAACCCATCAATGCTTAAATGTGGTTGATAATAGTAGGCTTCCCTCAATGCATCATTTTCATATTTAGCAACGAAAGCATCAATTCCGTAGAATTTTTTCCTTGCTACCTCTTCGAAGTCAATTTTAGAAATGAACTTTCGTTCCGCTTTAGACATTGGAACCACATTGTCATAGAATCCATCGATTTGAATGCGTTCATTTTCATCTTTCAGTGAGTTTAAAGCCCAGATGAGGCGAAAAGGTGCAGAGGGTAAAATCGCAGAGTTACTTGAATGAGCATTATGGGAGAGGCTATTAACTTCAAGCTGGACGTAAAGAATGCCTTTAAATCCAAGCCATGCTTCTTGAGTGCCATCAAAACCTGCGCTGCCAAACTCCCATATCCCCCCATCAGCATTGAGAAAGACCCTGTTTTTCTTAGTGAAACTAGAAAGATTCGGGCTACTGATTTCTTCTTCTCCTTCAACAATAAATTTAACATTAACAGGCAAATCAACACCAGCTTCTCGAAATGCTTGGACTGCCCAAATTCGAGAGATAATATCACCTTTGTTATCTGCGACCCCTCGCGCATAGATACGCCCATTACGAACCGAAGGTTCAAAGGGTGGCGAGTCCCAAAGGTCTAAGGGTTCAGCCGGTTGGACATCATAGTGATCATAGAAGAGAAGCGTTCGGTTTGCCCCAACATCAAGATGACCTGTTATAACCGGAGCCCCAGAAGTAGCATGAAGTTCAGAGTCAATACCCGCGTCTGTAAACATTTTTTGAAGGAGTTCAGCTGCTTCTTTGATACCCTGATCTTTTGCAGCAACGGAAGGAATCCGACAAAATTCTTTGACCGCTACAATGGCTCGATCAGCATTTTGTTCAATTTTCTTCATAACCACATCAAACATTCTCATCAACCAAGCCTATCCTAAACCCTGTGTTGGGTCTTTAATGTTCTAGTTTGACTGAATTCAGCAATGATTTCATTCTTTGAGCAGCCACTAGACTTTTCTATCTGGTCAATTATCCAAAACCCCCAGAACAAGACCAAACTAGAAATCCTGGGAGGAATTCTATGATTAGAAGAATTGGAATACGCCGTGAAAACAAGGCTTTCGAATTACGCACACCAATTATTCCTGACGATTTAAAAGACCTTATGAAAGAACATAATTTCCAATTCGTCGTGGAGCCATCAGAGCAGCGTGCATTTCCCGAAGACGCTTACATAAAGGCAGGAGCTTCAATTGGAAAGCTAGATGGGTCAAGAGTACCTGTCATCTTTGGAATCAAAGAGATACCAGAAGAAGTATTCGAACCAGCGAAGGTTTACTGTTTCTTTGCGCATGTCATAAAAGGTCAATCTTACAATATGGCAATGCTACAGCGCATTCTTGATGTGGGTGCGACGCTAATTGATTATGAACGCATTGTTGAGGTGGAATCGGGGCGAAGACTTGTCTTTTTCGGAAATTGGGCAGGGTATGCGGGGATGGCTGAAACCCTCCGAGGACTTGGCAGGCGGCTCACTGTCCAAGGAATCTCCCCAAATCCTTTTGCGATGTTAAAAGCCACTTATGAATATGAGGGCATGGAAGAACTAAAACAAGCAGTTAGAACTGTGGGTAAACATATCATGAATGAAGGCTTTCAGAAAGAACTAGCACCCCTCGTTGTTGGGTTTATTGGTTATGGCAACACATCGCGTGGAGCACAAGCCATTTTTGATTTACTCCCGAATAAGATAGTGGCTGTCGAGGAACTCGCTGATTTACCAGCAGATAATCATCTTCTTTACAAGGTCGTCTTCCATGAAAAAGATACTGTGCGTCCAAAGGACACCTTGGCAAAATTTGAGCTTCAACACTACTACGAACATGGAAATACAAAATATGAATCAAACTTTTTCCAATATCTTTCGCATCTGAGCGTCCTTATGAATTGCATATACTGGACCGAGAAATATCCCCGAATGATTACTAAAAAAGAGTTAAGGCAATTATGGGAGGAAACACAGGGTTCCCCACGTTTGAAAATAGTAGGAGATATTAGTTGCGATATTCACGGTGCCATCGAATTCACTGTAGAGTGTACAAAACCGGATAACCCCACTTTTGTGTTTGATCCAGAAAGCGAAAAGGTTTCAATGGGCATTGAGGGACCAGGAATTGCGGTAATGGCAGTAGATAATCTGCCTACCGAATTACCTCGTGAAGCCTCCACCTCTTTTAGCGACACTCTGAAACAATTCATTCCGCCAATTGTGATTGTTCTCACTTTTTTCGGCGTGTTCCGCACC
>CAYFXY010000015.1:7383-26696 GCA_964347205.1 uncultured archaeon | reverse complement strand
TTGATAAACTCAATCTTCCCCCAGAAGTGAAAAACGCAGTTATTGTTTATCAGGGTAAACTTACTCCCGAATATGAGTATCTCAAAAAGTATTTGTGATCCTATGACGGGAACCCGAAAAATGGAGATTCATACGAAATGAAACATATTCTTGTTCTCGGCGCAGGATTGGTTGCCAGACCCTATGTCCAGTATATGCTTGATCAGGGGTATCAGGTTACTGTAGCAAGCCGAACCCTAAGCAAGGCCATACGACTAATTGGTGATCATCCTAACGGTGAAGCTCGAGCATTTGATATTACTCGCCAAGGAAAAGAGCTGAAGAATTTAATAAAACCCACAGATCTGACGGTCTCACTGCTTCCCTATATCTTTCATGTTCAAGTAGCACAAGAATGTCTCCGAAACAATGTAGATTTGGTGACCACCTCCTATGTATCCGATGAGATGCGAGGATTAGACAAGTTAGCCAAACGCAAAGAAATCATTCTTTTGAATGAATGTGGGGTCGATCCTGGAATAGACCACATGTCTGCTATGAAAATCATCCATCGCGCACAAACCAGAGGTGGAAAGATACTCTCCTTTACAAGCTTCACGGGTGGCCTTCCAGCGCCTGAAGCCAATACAAATCCTTTGGGATACAAGCTATCCTGGAGCCCACGAGGAGTTCTGCTAGCTGGGCGTAACTCAGCATTATTTTTACAGGATGGTAAAAAAGTCCAGATTCCATCAGAAGACCTTTTTGCAACCTGTCATATCGAGAACATATCAGGAATTGGTGATTTCGAAGGTTACCCAAATCGCAACTCTCTACAATATATCGACATCTATGGACTCCAAGGTATTCAAACCATGTTACGCGGAACTCTTCGATACCCTGGGTGGTGTAAAACCCTCTACAACCTAGGGAAACTAAACCTCCTACAACTAGAGAAACAAAACCTCAGCAATCTGACCTTTGCAGACTTTATGCGAAAACACCTCAATCTCTCTTCACGAGCCAATCTGAAAGAACAAGTAGCTTTTCAGTTAAAGCTCTCAATCGATGATCCTGTCATAGCGCGATACGAGTGGCTTGGACTTTTCAGCGATAACGCGATTCCTCTTGAGCTAGGTGGACCAATCGATGTACTAGTTGCGTTATTTGAAGACAAACTTCAATATGCCTTAGGGGAACGCGATATGATTGTAATGCAACACAAGTTCATTATCAAGCATCAAGACAATACCCAAGAAAACATCACTTCGACACTCATCGATTATGGCATTCCGAACGGTGATTCCTCAATGAGTCGTACCGTTGCTCTCCCTGCAGCTATTGCTTCGCACCTAATTCTGACTGGCAGAGTCCAATTGAAAGGTGTACACATTCCTATCGTCCCCGAACTCTATAATCCCATTCTCAATGAACTTGATACCCTAGACATCCGCTTTAAGGAAGAATCCATAAACCCCTAATTTAACCCCGCCTGTATTAAGAACCTTTTAGTAGCTTGTAGTGCCTTGCTAGATACTGGGTTATAAGAGGTGCCCTATTATGGACCGCAAAACCATCCTTGTCCTTGGAATCATGGCAACAGTTATCGTATTAGATATAATTTGGGCGATTCTCAATTACCTGTTACCCTTACTGATTTTTGTTTGGATTGACCTTGTCCCCTTGATTGCGGGAAATGGCGTTGTGGATTGGTTAATTATTTGGTACTTGATTCCAGTATTAGCGATTCCGTTTTACTTGCTAATGGCAATAATCACTCCGCGGTGGCTTGTTTTACCCTTAAATCGTCTCCTTAACCCCGGAAGTGAGGTTTACTACTTTGGAATTGATACAAAGAAGCCATCTCCAACATTAACCGTGTTGCGCCGGGCAGGGTTTGCCTTATTAATAACATTGGGTTTGTCCCTTACTGCAGCCGCGTACATAGGACCCATTTTCTATCTTTGGGTTGTAGAGCTTCCTTACATTGTAAATGTATGGAATATTGCAGCAATTCTTGTGCCCATTGTGTTTTTTGCACTGGGAATCATTCTACCTTCATCATGGTTGATTGATGATACTAAAATCCTTTTTCACAGTCAGCCTCCAAGTGGTTCACAAGAACTGTTCAGCGCGGGACGCGTTTTAACCTACTTACTTGCAGGTTATGCTGGGATCTCTGTAATAATTAATTACATCACGCTCATAGGATGGATGGAATTCATTTACATTACTACGCCCGTATTTCATTGGCCCTGGGTTCCACCATGGTTTATCGTTTTAATTACCCTGCTGAACCCGCTTATCTTCATTTACATGCCACTGCTTGTAATTCTAGCCTATGACAGATATCTACCCAGCCTTCGCAAGCATCTTAAAACATATATGGATTCACGTGGAACCCAACAGCTCTCAACTATGGCTGTCGTTGATGTCGATATCTCTGACTTCTTAGGACGCAACGAAGTTCAACATCCAACGAAGGAATCTATCTCACAAGAACTAGAAACCAACAATTCACGTAAGGATATCGAAGATGAATAGTTAGATGTTACTGTCCGGCAAAGCAATATGCATCTTCAAATCAAATACTAAACATGAATCCAGTTCGTCTCTCTCAACAAATGAAGTTTATTGCAGAAATTGATCGATTAAAAAAAGTGTTTCGCGAATCTTGGTTAGTCGATGGGAGTCGAAAAGAAAGCGATGCGGAACACTCGTGGCATGTTACTCTTATGGCGTTCCTGCTCAACGAATATTCAAATGACGCCTCTATTGACATTCTAAGAGTCATCAAAATGCTGCTCATCCATGACATTGTTGAAATCGATGCAGGTGACACATTCATCTATGATCAGATTAATGCCGAGAATCAAAAAGAAAGAGAGGCGAAGGCGGCTAAACGGATCTTTGGCCTTTTACCCTCAGATCAGAAAATGGAATTTGTACAGTTGTGGAAAGAGTTCGAAGCTATGAAAACCGCAGAAGCCCGATTTGCACGGACAATAGATTCGATGCAACCGCTTTTACTTGCGTACCTTAACGGTGGACGCTCCTGGAAAATCCACAACATTATCCGATCTCAAGTTATTGCTACCAAGAAACACATGGAACACGGATCAATCATACTTTGGAATTATGCACAAGAACTTCTTGAAGATGCTACCGAAAAAGGGATACTTAAGGATCAACGCCAGGACAAATAATCAAGGATACGGGTCTCTAGTTGTATTATCTAAGACTAGCCAAGCTAGCTTTGATAAGTGAAATTGATTTCTAATAACGGGTGGAGAAAAAATGTAGGAGGCCGGTTGACAGGTCAGATGTCAAACCGGCATTATCATTATTGAATTTTTTACTTTTCTTCATCGATAGTCTCAAGTTCTTTACCCTTTGTTTCATAGGGTTTTGTTAGGAAAGATATCAGTGGAAATACCATGAATACTCCCGCTACCACCCAGAAAGCCATCCAATTTGCGGGGAATAAAAGGAATAATCCTGCTGCGATTAGAGGAGCAAGAACATATCCCAACCGAGACGCAGTCACTGCGATACCTACACTTGAGGAACGAACTTTTGTTGGAAAAATTTCGGTAACATAGACATAGATCCAAGCAAGAACCATTGCCATGAAAAAGTAGACACCCCAGAAGAATGCTGGTAATCCAGATAAGCCAAGACCCACAAAGCTGAAAATTGCACCGAACGTTCCTATGATTAAAGTGATATTTCGACCAAGCCGTTCAAGAAGCACGCCTGAAATGATTGCACTAATTGGAAGCATCAGACCCCCAATAGTAAGTATCAACCTCCATTGTGGGGCATAAACTGAACCTGTGAAAAAGACGCCAGACCAGGTTGTTCCGAGTTTGAAGGAAATCGTCCACATTAGATAGACTAGTGATGCGACACCAACGTACATCAAATCTCGTCGTCCCAAAGATTTGACTGCTTCAAGGACTCCGAGCCGTTTCTCACCGCGACCTTCTTGAACATCGATCCATCGTTGAGTTTCTTTCAGAAAGACTAGGAGGACAAGGAGAACAATCATGAAGATAGCCATCATTCCATACCCCCATCGCCAGCCTAGCTGAGGTATATCTATGATTGAGGCTCCGACAATTGCATAAAGGGGGATAACGCTTATGAGAAAGGCAAGGCTTCCATAAAGCCCACGCCGTTTCGCGGGCGATTCCTCGGTAATTGGAACCTCCCAAAGATTTGAGGTTGTTCCCATGATGACAATGGAGTACAAAATCATGAACAGGAACCAGCTCAATGAGCCAACAGCTAAAGGTGGTATGAAGATGATGAGTCCGGCAGGAACGCCCATCACTAATATTAGGGTGAGAATTCCTTTGCGACGCCCGAATGCATCGGAAAAATATCCAATGAAAAAGACTAGAAATACTATAATACCAAAGACCCCTTGCCAAAAGCCGAAGACCCATTGACTAGTAACGTCTAGACCTGCTTCAGCGAGAATGTATGGTGCTGCTGGTGTTTCAATGAGTGAGAGCCAGACATCCATCTGCCCGATGAGACCCATGAAGATGATGAGGAAGGCTAAATAGCCACGAGATCGTTTTTCTACCATTATTGGTCCCTCGTAAACTCCTCTTTTATTGCCTTTTGCTATTTAAAGACAGTATGTACTATTTTCCTCACCCTTTTTTGAGATTCTTCAGTAGGAATGAGAGGCGGGAAACTCAAACTCAATAGGTAGACCTTATCTTGTTTCAAAAATTGGTTAGAACAATTTGCTTATTCAGCCCTCTAGAGTCTGGAGCCGCATCTCCAACAGAATTGATCATCATCACCGATGCTTTCCTCCCCACAGCTGGGACATCGTTTCATAGATCGGGTTGGAGCGCTTTTTGTCATTTCGTAGACAGGGTATTCAGGAGTTGATGACACAATTGCCCCAGCAATGAGAGCCAATAGACCAGGAATGAAGCCTGCTACTAATAATGCAACAATTCCAGTGATTATTAATCCAGTTTTATGTTCACCTGGAATTGCCCGCCAGTTTAACCATGAAATTGCAAAAACGAGGCCTATGATTCCAAATACCAAATTGACAATAATGCTTCCTATCATGAAAATGCCCATGAAGCCCCACATCAAGGGATCCATCATAAAGGGCATAAACATAAGAAAGGGTAGAAATCCGATGGTCATGTTAAACAGACTAAATAGAATTTGTAAAATTGCAGCTACTAAAACCAAAGTTGAAGCTGTTTCAGTATTTCCCATTCACAAATCAGCCCTAATGTAGTTTATCTGTTTAATGGTCTAGAATTCACCCTTTTTAGTTATTGGAATAGCACAGAAAAAATAATCGTTACCTAACCCATATAAACCAACAAATCTTCCTTATCGGCGCTGTACAAATGGTCGTTGTTTTTCAAAGAGAACAAGCTTCATTTCATGGGTATTCGTTTTTAGACCAGGTATTTTAAACGCGGCTTGGTAAGGTATCGGATGAAAACACATGAAATATTGAGCCTTTTGTTGGTTTGCGGTTTGAAATTGGTGAGAGAGGGCTGAGTGAAACGATGGCTCATCAAGTGCATAGATTGTGGAACACCACTGAGATCCATCGCGTACTCGTCGTAGAAATCCAAAGGATAATGCACCAACTTTTCGATTTTCTTTGCTTTTCCAAAACTGGGTGATATGACCTATTGCTTCGAATGAAGCTTGTGTTGCATCAAACGCATGCCAATGATTGAGAACTATATCTGCAGGTAAGAGCGCAGGTTTAGATTGTAGAAATGCAAAGGCTTCGTTGGGCGTACATGAATATATTGGTACAGAGGTATCCTTCCAACGTAATTGGCTGAATTTTCGCTTCCATAGAATCTTCATTTGAAAAACTTGGTGCATTCCAATACGATTGGCAATTCGTTTTGTGGCTTCATTTTCTGTGACGGTTGTAAGACGTATACGTTCAACTCCCAATTTTGTTGCTTCAGAAAGAAGGTGTTGCATCATCGTAGATGCGAATCCTCGCTTCCGGAAGCGAGGATGAACCCGCATATACTCCATCCAGCCCGTCTTTCCATTCTCGATGACCTTCAGGTTAGCAAAAGTCACAACACGATTTCGATGCACTAATACGAAAAGGTGAGATTTTTTATCAGCCATCAACCCATCTAACTCGAAGGGCAGATGATCATAGCCACCCCATGTATGCTTTGAAATTTCTAAAATTGCGGGTTTATCCGATTGCTGGAAAGATCGAATACGCATTCTTGTACTACCCAGACATCCTATTTATAGTTCCTTTAAATATCAATTGTGAATCGTTCCACCTCAAGTGGGGGAATTGTAGGATGAATCACATGCTAGTAAGTCTTAGGATAAATGCCCAATCCTCATCTACAAGAGATTGGAAGTCTTGAATTAGATCATCACGGCGTTTCGGACGGAAAAGGTGTCTAAATCGACCTTGTGGTTCTAACCATACCTCAATGGACTTCTTTTTTGATGGATCGTTCACATAGCGTTGGCTAGGCAAGGAGATTGTGTAAGTTCGAGTGGCCCCATCATATTCCCAAAGGGGATGAAAACAGGTCTCGACGGCAAGTTTCGCCATCTTTATCCCAAGCTCTTCTGGATACCGCCAGTTTCGATGACACGGTGACAATACATGAATCACGGCCGGACCCTGTACTTCCATACCTTTTCGCACTTTCAACATGAAATCCCGCCAGTGAGAGACCGATGCTGTGGCGCAATATTCCGGATCATGCGCTGCGTATACAAGCGCAATTGGTTTCTTCCAATTCAGCTTTCCTGGTTCTATTTTCCCCACTTGACTTGTCGTCGTCCAGGCGTATTTGGGAGTGGCTCCAGACTGTTGGATTCCGGTGTTTTGATAGGCCTGGTTGTCATAGATTATATAAAGGAAGTTGTGGCGGCGTTCGATAGCGCCACTAGCTGCTTGGATGCCAATATCGAAACCGCTGCCATCGCCGCTAAAAACGAGGAGGTCTGGGAGATCGTCTTCAAGACCTTGACGTTTGCGAGCTTTGTAAGCGGCTTCGATGCCCGAAGCATTAGCAGGGGCGTTTTCAAAGAGACTGTGCATCCATGGGACTCGCCAAGCTGAATAGGGGTAGATAGTGGAAGCGACTTCCAGGCAACCTGTAGCAGTACTTACGATGGTGTTTTTGGGACGAGGGAGCGCATGCATAGCCATACGAGCCATAGTGCCAGCAGGACAGCCTGCGCAAAGGCGTTGACCGCTAGTGAAGAGTTCTTCTTGTTCTGCGATATCTCTAAGGCGTGGTCGCCATTGAGGTTTTTCGGTCGTCATCTTTTTTCCTCCTGATTCATTTCCGGACTGTGATGTATTTAACGGGATGTCGCCGGGGTTTGCCCGATTCCTTGATTTTTAGGAGTTCTCTATATATGGAATTGAAATGGTCGGGGGTAACGTCGCGCCCACCGAGACCTCCGTAATAGCCAAGGATTATGGGACGAGGGTCATGTTCATAGAGTGCACTGCGAATTTCGTTGAAAAGGGGACCCCCAAAGCTGCCGGTGGTGTGGGTGCGTTCAAAGATTCCTACAACAGGGACGTTAGCTAATGTTTTTGCAATCTTCTTGTCAGGAAAAGGCCGGAAGGTTCGGAGTTTAAGTAGACCCACCTTCTTGCCTTGGGCACGGAGTTGTCGGGCGACAAAACGTGCAGTTCCTGCAGCACTACCACTGGTAACAATAACAGCATCTGCGTCATTGACCTTATAGGATTGGAGAAACCCATCGCCGTATTTGCGTCCAGTCAGTTCGGCCCATTCATTATTGATTTGAGTAATTACTGGACGAGCCTTTTCCATGGCTTCACTATGTTGAACCTTTGTTTCCATGTAGTAATCAAATAGCTGTAGTGGTCCGATGGTGATAGGAGTCTTGGGGTCCAGTTTGAGGGGGACTTGCTTGTCGTTAATTGTGATCATCATAGGTTGACGGCGCCCGACAAACTTGTGGGCATTGGGTTCATCCAGTATGTAGACGTTTTCGAGAGTATGAGTGAGTACAAAGCCATCAAGCATTGTCATGACTGGTAATTGGACATCCGGATGTTCTCCGATACGGAATGCTTGAAGTGTTGAATCATAGGCTTCTTGGGAATTTTCACAATACATCATGATCCAGCCCGTGTCTCGCTGGGCGAGAGACACTGTTTGATCACCATGAATATTGATGGGTCCGCTGGGAGATCGGTCAGCTACCGCCATGATGACCGGTTGGCGGATTGAAGATGTGAGGAAGATGACTTCATGCATGAGCTCAATGCCATTAGCGGCACTTGCGGTAAAGGTACGGGCTCCCGCAGCAGAAGCACCTAGACAAGCGCTGAGAGCACTATGTTCGGATTCGACCCGGACGAACTCTGTCTCCACTTCACCATTCGCCACGAACTCCGCGAATTTTTCAACGATAATAGTTTGGGGCGTAATTGGATAAGCAGCACATACGTCAACTAGAGCGTGTTTAGCTGCATAAGCAACAGCTTCGTCACCATTAATTCCCATGAGTATTTGCTTAGCAGGCAAAGTTTCTCACTCATCCTTCATTTCAATGCAGTCAACTGGACACTCTTCCGCGCAGATCCCACAACCTTTACAGTAATCCATGTTGAAGTGAATATCGGTCCCATCCCAACTTATCGCTGTGTCTGGACAAAAGATCCAGCAAATAAGACAACGTGTGCATTTTTCGGCATCAAGAACGGGATGTTTATTGCGCCAGTCGCCAGTCTTATATTCTGTGGCAGATTTCCAAGTGACGCCGGCGGCGGGAATATCTTTTGAACCGGGGAGTTTTTTAGGCATTCTTCTCCACCTCATTGTGAGCGCGTCGAATAACGGTTATATTTCGACTTCCTATTCGTTCGCCAAATTGCTTGTTGACTTCAGTGAATAGGCTTTCAAGTTTCACAAGGTTGGTCGCTCGAATTAAAGCACCCAACATGGCTGTGTTGGCAATTGGGCGTCCAAGAAACTCTTTTGCCAAATCAGTTGCCGCAATTGTCCACACTTCGCCTTTAAAGCCTAAACGTTTCGCAATGATGATGCCTTTCTCCCGAGTGTTAACAATGAGCTTGGTTTTCTTATTGGTTCCAGCAATTATAGTGTCTGGGACTTGGGCGAGGAGAGTGGGATCAATAACAATCACAAAATCAGGGTTGTAAACTTTACTATGGATTTCAATTTCTCTATTACTAATGCGTGCAAAGGCTTCCACAGGTGCACCACTTCGTTCGGGTCCGAAAAACGGGAAGGATTGAGCGTGGTTACCTTCCATAATTGCCGCACGTGCAAGGAGAATCGAGGCAGTCCACGCGCCTTGTCCTCCACGACCATGAAAACGAAGGTCAATGATTTTTGTCGTCATAAAAATATGCACCTAACAGATTTGTTTTTCGAGGTAAACAAGAATCGATGGAGAGGTTCAAGTCTTTTATGCTTTGCTCATCGGGGGAAAATGATTCCCTTATCGGATTGTTCGTTTCTCAGCGACGAAATGTATTCATAAGTTGTAGAATCGCCAGTTTGGTTACCGAAAAGTTTAGAAGCGTCTAATCTATTGTAGAGCCCGTTTAACGGAAACGATTCATAATTTAAGGGTGAGATGCTGGATTCGGCTGTAATAATCACTGGTGACAAGCTGTGTACATGAAATATCAGGATCGCTTTGAACAGTTAGAAGAATTAGGGAATCTAACTATGGGCCGGTTTATGCTCACTCAAGTGCTTACAAAAATGGCTACAACCTGTAAAGATTGCCAGCGTGATAGGATGCGATGTACTCTAAGACCCCTATGTCCTGATCGAGTCTTCTTGAATATCCTCATAACTTTAGGGGCGAGTAGAGCGGATTTACCTGCGTTTTGCTATCAAGTACATCTCCGTTCTTTAGAATCTTATTTGAAATCGGGAGCAACCCGTGAACACCCGCATGAACCACGATTCCCTTTGAGATATTTTCGCCGATTTATCCAATTTAAAAAAGATAATCCTGATGCAAATTTGAATTCATTTCAAGAATATCTAGAATCGAAAACTAAAAAAACTGTTCATAAATATGCACTTGAAAACCGATGGTACTTTGCTGTTGGAAATGGCATTTTCATCGTAGATTTGAAACGAGGCGTGGTTAGTTTAGATCCTGATGGTGATATTGTTAGAAGAGGGGCCCTTGAACCATTGCTTACCTTTCTAATCGAAATGCACGGCTTAGGTGTACAGATTCTCAAAGATATGCAAGATACTTGGTATCTTCGAATGGAATTTCCAAAATTTTCCGAGGGCGATTTCATGAAAAATGTGCAACCGCAATTGAAAGAATTGGAGAGTCATTGGATCTTTGTCCGAGCAGCAAATATCAATACAAAAACAGAAATTCTAGTGGGTCTTGATCCTCCACCCGAGAAGTCCATTCGTCTAGAAGGGTTACGGAAAACCGCGGAAATATTAGCTGAAATTGCCAAAATTGTTCCGAAAAAATCAGGACGAAAAACTACGGCAGCAGCACTGGATATATCAGCCAAGACTTCAAGGTAAGTTATAACTTAATTGAGCAAGCATTGGGGTGTGTCATGGGGGTAGTTTCTAATAGTCGGAGTCAGTTTTTTCAGGTTCTTCATCACCTTCATATCTACTAGCTAGCCGTTTACCGAAATTATCGATACCCCGCTTTGCTGATTTCTGAATAGATTTGGCAATATCATAGATGAAAGTAAGTACAAAGAAGAGAACCAGAGCCACAGCTAGAATTTGGAAATAAGGCTGAAGCACAGGGATTGGAAACATATTTGGGAGGAATATCGGTGAGACAATAACATACACAGCTAAGATCATGAAAATATATATGAGATTTAAAGGAATTCGCCGTGGATGAGCGCGATCAGTTGAACGCATACCAGGCAGCCGACTCATAATAAAATCAGAAAAGGCATCAGCTGACTTGGCAAATTGAATTAAAGCTTCGATTCCAAATAAAAGGATCACTAACAAGACTCCGATACGAAGGAGGGAGTACCCTGTAAGGATTACCTCACCTGTGGGCATCGCCAAGGTTGGTAGAACAAGAATAGGGTAGATCTCGAGAAGAATAAAGAGAGGCACTGCAAAGATATAGAATAATCCAAGGCCAATTACGATTAATCCATTTATGATGAATTTAGGAAACGAGGTAACCAGCTGTTTGGCGACATTTCGTTTTTCTTCTAATGCTTTAGCTTCCTGTTCATCTCTCTGTTCTTCTGACATGTGAATGCCCTCATTAAATCGTTGATATAGGGTGCGAAGTACACAATGGTTCTTTGAGGTTTTAAAGGCTGCTCCTTTTAACTAATTGAAGAAAGAAGGAATTATTTCTTTTCCTCAACTTTCCCCGTCTCTAAATCGATTTGTAATTTTCGAGAACCCTTTTGACTGGGGATATTAACCAGAAGTTTGTCTTCAGTTTGCTCAATCTCAACCCATCGAACCCATTTTCCTGATTTATCCTCGAATTTGTGTATCTCTGCATCTTTAACTTTAACAAGGAAGTCGTTCAATTCCTGAACCGTTCTGAAAGTGTATTCACCTTTTTCACTGACGGCTTTGTAAGGTCGGAGAGCAATAGTATCGACAACTGCTTCTCCACCACGCGCGGGATATGCTAAATCGTGAAGGGTTACAACCCGATTGCGTTCAGAAAATTCAATAGTACATGTTAATCGAAGGCGCCCTGTTTCACCAAAGCCCGTGTTTCCTGCCAAATTCCGACAGGTAGTCAAAATAACTGAGGATTCAATAGGACCATAATGCAGCCAAAGATTGGCAATATTGTTTATTCCTGAAGCATGTTCGCCCCATACAACAACAGCGCGACCCCGAGGTTGACTAAATCCGTTTGTTAAGATCGAGTTGACAGTTTTTTGGAAATCAACAGGCTTGTTTCCTTCAGAGACCCGAACATGAATTGTTGCTGAAACAATTTGTCCACCCGCACTTTTTGCGCCACGTATCATTTCCCATGCTTTTTCTTGCGCGATAACTTGCTTCAAGGCATTTATCCCCGTTCTGCCTTTCATCAAAGACGAACAGTTAAACTTTCCGATTCAAAAACAAAAGAATTAAGGCATAGCATAGAACATTGAGGAAAGAACAATTTTTTCCTTTAAAAAAAAATCCGCTCTCGAATGTGAAACCTTTCCATGTCATCCCGAACTGGACGAATCAGAAGCCTTGTACGACTTGTATCTCGGTTACGTCGTTCTGGACGTGTTGCATTCCTTATTGACGGACCCAATGTCCTTCGCCGCGAATTTGAAGTCCGTCTAGATGATTTAAAGAACCTAATTGAAGGACTTGGTAAAATTGGAGTCGCAAAAGTCTATTTAAATGACCGGGCAAGCCCTAAACTAGTTGAAGCCATCTCTAATAGTGGTTTTACTCCGATTATAACGACTTCAGATATTCACCTTCATATGGCTATTGACTCAATGGATCTTGTCTTAGGTGATGCAACTAAGCTCCTTATCATCTTTAGTCGTCATGCACGAACCGCGTCAATACTCCGTCGAGCACGAGAACATGGCCTCGAAACTCTCGCTATAGGATTTGAACCCGGTTTTAGCGTTGCAGTCCAGAATGCCGCTGACAATGTGCTTCGAATCGATCTACCATTAGATGTTCAGATTAGCCAATTGAAAGGTAAAAAGAAGAAAGATAAGAAAAAAGACGACCAGCAAGACGATGAAGATGACTGGACTTAAGACACCAAATGTTCATTTAGGGTTTTGTGTTGGGAATTTTGTTTTTCTATTCAAGGAGGCCTCGAATTTCTTCATTAGACAACTCAACGAATGTTCGCTTATCTGTGTCGACAATTGATATCTCCATGGCTTCCTCATCAAGCTTCTCTTCTACAACATGCCTAAGCGTGTCAATGCAGAGTTTAACCGCAGAAGGCATCAGTTTGATGCTAGGTTTGTAATGTTTTGTTAAATATTCTCTGGCAGCTTCCGAGTTGTAGCCAATCGCAGTAGCACGCCAGCTCCAGTAAGAACCTGAAGGATCAGTTGTAAAGATTTGGGGACCTTGCGAGTCAACTCCAGCGATTAAAAGAGAAACTCCAAAAGGACGGATACCCCCAACCTGAGTATAGTTCTGCTTTAGATCACAGACCTTCTTAGTGAGCCCTTCAACGTCAATCGGCTCGCCATAGGTGATTTGATTGATTTGACTTTGAACCCGGGCAAAATCAACAAGCACACGAGCGTCTGCGTGCAATCCAGCAATAGCACACCCAATATGCTTGTCTATTATGTAAATTTTCTGAATTTGTTCTAAATCCATTAAAGGTGAGGTCGCTTCCTTGTGGACACCAATAACGGCGCCATTTGCGGCTTTCACTCCAATCGCTGTCTTCCCCCGGCGAACCGCTTCTAAAGCATACTCAACTTGATACAAGCGACCTTCCGGGCTAAAAATCGTGATTGCACGGTCATAGGCTAGACTTCTTTCCATCATCTTAGGTCAACCCCTGGTAAAAGCACGTTCACAGTGTGGAGTTATAAAAGTTTGTCTCTCTCATCAAAACACAATTCTTAGCACATCATTTTATCTCAGATTATGAGAAGATACCTTTCTAATCGTTGGTGATGTCTTCTGGGGAGTCCCATCCGAAGTGGTTTTTATGGCTAAAATATTCATTTCCGTTCTTGAATGACCTTTAGGATAAGGTGGCTCTGCCATCATATATGGCTTGACCTAGCGATAAGCAGTAAAAAGAGAATTAGCTGGGATGAAGCCCCCATAGGAAGAATGCTTCATCCCAGGGTCATTGGAGAATTATCGCCTCGACCTTCGAAGAAAGGGCGAGATGAGAATCTTTACAAGTGTGACACCAAGGAGGAGGACGCCTTTTCCGCTTTTACCCCGCATGGAAAATTACCCCCACTAGCTGGAGCTGGTAAACGGTGACTTTTATTTGTTTTTAGTCGGACATTTTCACTCCGTGCAGCATCTAGAACCTCGCAAAAACCGATTCCTTGCGGAAAATTTAGGCGCCAAGTGAGGTATTCGAACTAATACGTTTTTTGCAACCGGAAAAATTTACCTATAACTGCACCAAGGGAACCGTTCCTTCTTGCCAAGTTTTAGAACGGATGAAACGTAATGCTTTTACTGGGTAAATCCCTCCGTGCCCAATATTGGATGTGTTATCAGTAATGGCCCGAACACGAGTAATAATTATGGGGGCGGCTGGTCGTGACTTCCATAATTTCAACGTTTATTTCCGTGAGAATAAGGAATACGAAGTTGTAGCTTTCACAGCAACCCAAATTCCAGGAATTGAATCACGGATCTATCCTACTGAACTTTCAGGAAAACTTTACCCAAAGGGTATTCCAATCTATCCAGAAGATTTGTTACCTCGACTTGTACAAGAGCATAATGTAGAGCAGGTTATTTTTGCTTATAGCGATATTGCCCATATTGATATCATGCACCTTGCATCTTGGGTCCATTCCATGGGGGCTGACTTTCGACTAATGGGACCTGATACTACCATGATTAAGAGCGATAAACCCGTTGTAGCCATTTGTGCTGTACGGACAGGAGCAGGAAAGAGCCAGACAAGTCGACGAGTCGTACAGATTCTACGCAACAAAGGACTGAAAGTCGTGGTAATTCGACATCCCATGCCTTATGGTAATTTAGCGGAACAAATATGTCAGCGTTTTGAGTCACTCGAGGACTTGAAGAAATTCAATACCACAATCGAAGAAATGGAAGAATACGAACCACATATTGTTCGGGGTGCCATCGTCTATGCAGGTGTCGACTATGGTAAAATCCTCGCCGAAGCAGAAAAGGAAGCGGATGTCATCGTATTCGATGGAGGCAACAATGACTTTCCCTTCTATGTACCCGATATTCACATCGTTGTTGCTGACCCCCATCGGGCGGGTCATGAAATCATGTATCATCCGGGAGAAACAAATCTTCGGATGGCAGATGTGGTAATCATCAATAAAGTGGACTCAGCTGAACCGGATTGCATTGAACAGGTCCGTAGGGCGACACGTGTAGTGAACCCTAATGCGGTAATTATTGACGCTGCTTCCCCCCTTTTTGTTGATAACCCTGAAGCGATTCGTGGAAAACGAGTTCTTGTCATTGAAGACGGGCCCACATTGACCCACGGGGAGATGGAAATTGGTGCAGGATGGGTTGCGGCAGATAAGTTTGGAGCAGCAGAAATCATTGATCCGCGTCCATATGCCATCGGATCTATTAAAGCCACTTTTGAAAAATATACCCACCTAAGTGAAATCTTACCAGCTATGGGATATGGCAAAGATCAGGTCATGGAACTTGAAAAGACAATTAATGCGGTGGATGCAGACGTGGTTGTTATTGGAACCCCAATTGATTTGCAACGTATAATAAAGATTAACAAACCATCAGTTCGAGTCCGTTATGAGCTCCAAGAAATCGGTAAACCCACTCTTGAAGATGTTTTCCAGAATTTTCCCAAGTAGAATAGACCTAATGAAATTAATTTCAGAAGAGAATAAGACCGTGTCATTTGATAAGAATTCTCGGTTTTTTACCTAATTATGCGAAGAGTGGGGAACTCATAGTGAACAGTAAACCAAATAGAAGCAAACTAATTAGGACAACTGATAGGGGAATATCTAATTTGCCAATTTTGCCTAAAGGAAATAGGTATCCAGTTCTCTGCTTGTAAAAGTGATATTCATTTCCAAAATTCTTTGCTAAGTGCAAGTCTTCAATCTTTGCTAGTAACATGTAGGTAGCAAATTGGACAAACCAAAGTAAGATCGTTGCTTCGGGTGTTAGCCAGCCTATACCAAATGTACTCACAAGTATTTGATGACTCCAAATTGTTAGTCCAAGTGTGAAGAAAATGAATCCAGTATATTGGGGATGTCGAATGAATCGATAGGGTCCTGTAGTGACTAGCCCTTCTTTACGGTGATAAAATAGGTAAATTGATGAATAGAGAACTAATACAAGACCTCCAAAAGTGATGAACAAAAATAATAGTCCATGCAATGACATCGCCATCTGGATAAAACTAGTTAATACCAAGATGATATTTGCAGGAAATTGCGAGAAAAGAATGACAACATACAGAGCCACAGGTAGAGTCATTAACCCCACATACACGCCTAAAGGCGGAATCTGGGTTACTAAAGGTATAAGATATGCAATTGCGTTCGTGAGAGCTGAGTGGATTTTTCTAATAAATGACATCTTCTATCAAACATCCAATAGAGTGCCCTATACCAATGATTGAGAGGAGTTTGAGCAATCAGCCAATCGATTTGACAACCCTTGAAATACCTAGTAAGCTTCCAATATTATCCTACAGATTAGAACACAAACTTTTGAACGCAGGGTATAGTAACCATTTAGGAAAAGGTAGATTATGAAATTACACAATTTGGCTACCATGGATTATTCGAAGCCCACGTAACGTGAGCCAAGGACTTCCTAGTTGTTTTCTTTTTGCTTTAATTTCTAAGGCCAGAGGCCAATGAGGATTGACATATTGCGGTTTCCAAGTGACTCCCCCAACACATTGAGATCCAATCAGAGCGAGGGCTTTCGAAAGTTCGAGATGTTTTTTGACACCACTGAGGATTAGAGCTTCTGTAGCTTCAAAAATGCTGCTTTGAAATGAGCGGAAATAACCATACTTAAACCAGTTTTTATTAGGAGCAGGACGTCTTCGAGGATAGTCGGCTTTTGACAAATCATAATTGAGTAGATAGTTTTGGATATTATTTACAACGGTGTGATAATCCTTGTTTTGCCATTTAACGGGGAATTCATTAAGCCAACGTAATGTTTTAACCAGAACATAGGCACAAGGATTTCCATCGGTTCGAACATGACATTCACCTTCACGGTCTCTAATAAAGTCTAAGTATTCAAAACAAGCTTCTTTCACAAAATCCTCCTTAGAAAATCCAAGAGCTAGAATAGCACGAAAGAACGCGGTATTTCCACAATTATTAACCTTCCCACTTGAAGCACGGAATGCTCCTTCCTTCCGTGTGTAATAAGAAAAGGTTTCATTTACCGCATTTACAAGTGCGGGGATTTTAGTTCCATTAAGACCAAGATATCCGAAAAATGAAAGAGTTTCTGCGATTGAAAGAAAGCGACGATGAAGATTTTTTTCCAGCCAACTCGTTAAAGCTGGTTTAAGATGGGGTAATAATTGTTTTTGTAAATCTAGAAAGGTAGGATCTGAAATTGAAAGCTTTTCGATGTCGCGGAGGTATAATAGTTTAACAAATTCACGGATTAACGTGTTCTCGTATTTTAGAACAAATCTTTTGGCTTCATCAAAATTAAAATTGGGAATTGTTGCAGGCATTTTGAAAACCTGGTAAGATTTAATTTTGGATTGGGATTAATATGGACTGATATGTGAAATATTGATTTCTTTTTTGCCTTCTCGTCAATTCAGTGTGTTTTTGAAGTCATAAATCATGTAGATTGAGTATGCAAAAGGAAAAGCAAGACAAAGTAGAACTGGAAACTGCCACTCTCGGTGGAGGATGTTTTTGGTGCACAGAAGCTATTTTTAGAAATTTGGAGGGCATTAAAAAAGTTGTATCAGGTTATTCTGGAGGAGCTAATGCGAATCCGACCTATCAGCAGGTTTCTACGGGCCGTACAGGGCACGTTGAAGTAGTCCAAATCACCTTTGACCCCAATGAAGTTAGTTTTTATGAATTACTTGAAATCTTCTTTTCAACACATGATCCTACGACGTTGAATCGTCAGGGAAATGATGTGGGACCACAATATCGGTCAGTGATTTTTTACCATGATGCAATGCAGAAAACAGTTGCAGAGGAAATGATTGCAGAATTGAATAAGTCAAAAGAATTTGCAAATCCCATAGTAACAACTGTAGAACCATTCTCTGCATTCTATCCAGCTGAGGAATACCATCAGGATTATTACAGGAAGAACCCAAATCAAGGTTATAGTCAAGTGATTATTGCTCCAAAATTAGTAAAATTACGTAAGAGCTTCTTCGAGAAGCTTAAATCCCAGTAAAATTAGATACGCTCAAGAGGTGTAATTCCAAGCAAATTTAGGGCATTCGAGATGACCTGTCGGCAGAGATTAACTAAATAGAGCCGCGCTGCTTTTAGTTCTTCAGTTTCAGCCTTTAGGACAGGGCAATGATTGTAGAATGAGTTAAAGGCCACACAGAGGGAATAAGTGAATTCGGCGAGGTGAAAGAGCTCAATTCGCGTGCCCCATTTTTCTCGCTGCATTCCTTGAACAATTTCGAGAAGGACCGCTGGTAATCTCCCAAGATATTTGAAGATTTCAGTTTCATAGGGACTAGTTAGTTCACTAAGCCGAGCAGTTTTTGGAGGTGTTTCTTTTCGGAGAATTGCACAAGCACGAGCATGTGTGTAAAGTAGGTAAGGTGCAGCATTGCCGTCGAAGTTGAGAACTTCATCCCATCTAAACACGATTTGTTTTTCAACAGCTACTTTGAGTAAAGCGTAGCGTATGGCGGCGGAACCTATTATTTGAGAAACTTTCCGATAAAAGGCTGCGGTCTCGTTGGGGTTGCGGGCTTTTACTTCCTTGCGCGCACGACGCGTTGATTCACGAAGGACATCATCAGCACTAAAACCAATCCATGTACCTTTACGCCCTGAGAAACGTTCCTCAGGTAGATTAACAAATTCGTAAGCCAAATGGAAATAGTTTTCAGAAGCATCTTTATGTCCTAGGCTTTCAAGAACAATATAGACAGTGCGTTGAAGTTGGCTTTGCGCCATACCTATGACATTGAAGATAGCATCAGCAGGTTGATATTTGCCGGATTCTCCTGTGGAATGCGTTGACCAAATGATTCTCCCGTCATCATCTTTAGCAAACACTGTGTAACAAAAGGGATCAGGAATAATACCAAATTTCCAGAAATGAAAAGCAATGTCTTTTCCAGTGTAAGTTGCAACGCCATCAGAGCGAACAAGAACTTTGTCAGTTTCTTTTAGTTGGCGAAATTCCTCATATGCACTTAAATCTACAATGATACATCCAGCCTTTTCACCCTTGGTCACCCGTTGAATTTTGGGTGCTTTCATTATCTCATTAAGCGCAGTGGAAAAAAGCCCTGTGTGGGCTATGTCACTTTCGAATACAAGGATATCGTGTTTCACGTTTAGCCGTTTGAAGGTCTGATGGTGTGCTTTAACTGTCCGTTCAGCCATATCACGAACTTCACGAGAGGTCTTATTATCTCCCTGTTCC
>CAYFXY010000015.1:4891-7373 GCA_964347205.1 uncultured archaeon | reverse complement strand
CTTGGGGTTCGTTGTGTTTCTCTTCAGCCTTCACATATAACCGGCCTAAAGCCTGATCAAATTTCCCAGTTAATTTGGTATCCTTGATGTGCTTTAACCCCCAATAGCCTATTGCAATTTGAAGCCCAAGATCATTGATATAATCCATGCGTGTTACCTTATAACCAACAGCATTTAATAATCGAGAAATAGTATCACCTAAAACGGCATTTCGGGCATGACCAATGTGGAGAGGTTTGTTTGGATTCACCGCAGGATATTCTACAACAACATGCTTTTCTGCAAAGGTTGATGACGTGCCATACTGGTCTCCTAATTCCCGAATGGCTTCAGCAACCAAGCGTCGATAAGGAATAATAGCGATGTAGAAATTCACATAGGGTCCTTGCGCGATTACTTCTTCAATTAGAGGAAATCGGGAAGGATCAATGACTGCTAATTCTGTGGCAATTTCTACCGGGCTCTTTTTTATATCTTGAGCTAAATGGAACGCCGCTGTGCAAGCTAAATCTCCGTATCGTGGGTCAGCGGGAATTTCCAGATATTGGCTTAAATCTATTCCACTGGTGAGTTTGAGGGCAGCAATTACCTGTTCTCGGAACTGTACCCAAGGGTTTGTCACGGTCACTGTAATCCGAATCCTCTTGATGGTACGCGAAGCAAGCCTTTTTTTCTTTCGTCTCGACTTTACAACATAAGCTTAAATGCAAAACAAGAACGAAATGGTTAAAGCGGGGCGTGTTTTATCTCGCCTAGTCTCTACTTATTGGACCCGTGGCCAAGTGGATAAGGCGACAGGCTTCGGACCTGTAGATCCGGGGTTCGAATCCCTGCGGGTCCGCCATTTGATTTTCAATACAAGCGATGAGTTCTGTAATGTGTGCAGCCCAATTAGCCAAGTCGCTTATATGCTCTCAAACACTTATAGGATTATGTGGTGGGCTTTAATAACACGATACATTTGCTTTCGGATAGCAGTTGCTAATTTGGAAAGACTAAGCTTATTTTGCGGGTTTGAAGCGGTCCTTTAATTTGTTGAGTACATTGGGGAGCGTGGTGTATTCCATAGATGCGGGAGGTAATCTATGCGGCTCAAAGGGACCATGACGTCGGAGATAGTCAGTTACATACATGCACTGATCACGAGTAAGATCCCAGGCGGGATCATCAAAGACGTCTAGGGGTTCCGTCAGATTACCGTTTTTCATACTAAAAGCAAGTCCTGTGACACGGGGAGGACCATCAAACCTTGTGCATTGTGAGTATTGAAGAGGGACAGGCATGAGAGGTCCATTGTGGCTGCCTCGCATCCATCCGGTGACAAGATGTCCTAAAGCAAATCCTTCTAAGACTTCACCAGTAGCGGGAAATCCACTTTGAGCGCGGATAACAGCCGCTGGGTCGTCTTTTCCGACATATTTGCCTGCAACAGCGTACAGTTTCTCAGTTGAAATAACTGCTCCAATACCTCGGGATTTATCTTTTGAAAAAACCCGTTTTATGACATAATCTTCTGTCGAGCCAATTAGAGCAAGAAGATCATAGGTTTCAGCTGGAGTTTCAAGTTTGACCATTTTGTCGTTTTTTATATCATAGACTTCAAAAATGAAACCATCATGCATCTTGGGATCTATAACGAGGCCGGCGGTGTTGAAAGGATCAGCGAAAACCCGATAGATGGGGTAATTGAAGGCACCAGGAGCGGTTTTATCCGCTGTAAAGACTACGAATGGTTCAGCGGGGCGTTCTTCAAATTCCATTTCTGCAACCCCGGGACCCATTCCTCGAACATTGCCACTGAAGGCGTCCTTCAGAATATCTTGTCCAGCGCCGTAAAGACCGCGTTCTTTTGCGTTCTCGGCACCTTTCATGAGTGCATCAAATGCAAGTTTATGGATTTCTTCATCATCAACGCCACGAGTGTGAGTCATTAGAATCTCGCTGTCATCACCCGCATTCCAGATCTTGTAATCAATTATGAGTCCGGACTGTTGAGCAGCGTCGATTGCTTGACAGATTACATCGGTTGTCACATCACATGTTCGTATGTGACCACCAATGCTTCCAATATCCGCTTTGATTAGCGTGATTGTAATTTTCATGGTTGCCACCTTGTAGGGGTGTCTTTGCCACGTGTTGGCAGACAACTAACTAATAATGTTGTGTTGCTGCTCACGAATGGCAAATATCTTATCATTATTAAATATATTTGCTCCTTACAACTGAAAAAGGATCATTTTGCCAAAGAATTATCTTTCAATTCGGAAAGATAACGACGACTTAGTTCTACATAAATTTGCCAATTTGCTTCAAGTTCAGCTAAGTCCGTAGGAGAAAGAGAACGGACTATTTCGCCAGGTACACCCATTACAAGGCTTTTGGGTGGAATTACCTTGCCTGGAGGAATTACAGTTCCTGCCCCAAGAATAGAATGGTGACCAATTGTTGCCTTATTAAAAATGATAGCTCCAATTCCCACTAG
>CAYFXY010000015.1:3685-4881 GCA_964347205.1 uncultured archaeon | reverse complement strand
ATCTTCAATTGTGCACCCATGGACTACCGAGTTATGACCAAGTGTTACCCGGTCTCCGATTAGAGTTGGAAAGCGTACATCACAATGAACTGTGCAATTGTCTTGGATATTCGAATCAGAACCGATAGTAATGGTATTATAATCTGCACGGACAACGGCATACTCCCATACACTACTCCGTGCACCGATAGTTGCGGATCCAATGATAGATGCGCGAGGAGAGATGTAAGCATCGTCAGCAATGTTAGGTTTCTTTCCTTGATAAGATAATACTGGCATGTTACTCACTGTGACATCTTTAAGGCTGATTGATAATTTCATCCCATAACTTTTACTCATTCACCTGAGTTTAGAGCTAGTATTGCAGCACCAAGCGCCCCAGTATATTGAGGAGCTTCAGGAACCCACAGTTCAGTTTGAAGTTCTTGAGCTAGATAGTGACGGAATCCGGGGTTTAGCGCCACTCCCCCCGTAACAGCAACAGGAACTTCTACTACTACTCTTTGTGAAAGAGTTGCTATCTTTGCTGCCATGGACTTATGCACTCCCGCAGCAATATTTGCAGGATCATCCCCAGCTCCAATCCTGCCAATAACTTCACTTTCTGCAAAAACCGTACAGGTGCTACTAATAGCCGAAGGGCGTTTGGCTTGGAGGGCTAAAGCTCCAAATTTCTCGATAGGCAACTCGAGTACCCGCGCCATGACTTCTAGAAACCGTCCAGTGCCTGCACTACATTTGTCATTCAGTTCAAAATCGGTAGGACGCCCATCGGTTCCGATGCGAATAACCTTTGAATCCTGACCTCCAACATCAATCAGAGTTCGGATTTCGGCATTCAGACTATGGACTCCAATGCCGTGACACGTTATCTCAGTAAGGGATTTGGTTACATTAACTGCCTGACGCCGCCCATACCCGGTACTAATCATTGGAATATTTTCCAAATTCCGATTTGACAGGATTGATAGCTGTTGAAGGCATCGATGAATAGATTTCTGAGCCGAAGCCCCTGTAGCCAATAAAAACCGGGCTTCAACAGTACCTCTTGCATTAATGAGCACTGCTTTTGTTGTTGTAGATCCCACGTCAAGTCCAATGCCAAAGGGGACATTCGGTACCAAAGTTTTTGCACCTCAACCAATCATTTCTAATAAGGCTTCGATGCGGGTTTCAGCTTGAGCTTCATTATATTG
>CAYFXY010000015.1:0-3637 GCA_964347205.1 uncultured archaeon | reverse complement strand
ATATCCCCTTCTATGATGACGCCAGGAACTCCGGTCCGTCGGGTAATTTCCTCTTTAGTAATCATCTGTCCAAGTGAGTAACGTTTACATGAACGGACAGAAAAGAGTACGAACCCTTCCAAATCATAATCTTTAATCAGTGTGCACATTTTGTCAATTTTTGCCGAAAGCCCTTTGTTAAGATAAACGTTAGAATAGACTTGTGCGATACTTTCAATGATTTCACCTTTTGGGATATTTGCTGACCAGGCATGGGTATAGGAATCTGCGGGAAAGACCACGCCCTTTTGTGCAAGTTTATTGAAGAAGTTATAGATGGTAAACCAAGGCGGTATATTATCCCAAAGTAAGCGAACACGTTCGTCTCGAATCGCTCCGATCCCTTGCTTTACACGTTCTTTGACCTCCGCAAGGAAAGCTTGATAGAAAGTTATACATTGTTGTGTCCCCCGTAGCGATACGATTGGAGCCATGGAAAGAAATCGATCCGCACAATTCAGAGGGGATGGCTTATTTCGGCATGCTTCTAGCGCTTTGGTCCAGAGACTGACTGCTTCATTTGCTAGGTCAGCAACCTGAAGTAATTTGGTTTTATCATAGGTTTGATTGAAGGTTTTTTCGAGAAAATCAATCAACCCGATTAGGCGAGATTTCACATAAGCCAAATGATGATGTGATTGGTTCCCTTCTAGCGGAGGTGTATCAACTAGATAAACAGGAGCGCCAGTCATTTGGGATACGGCTTCATACCATGGAAGAACTGTTCCACAGATGTTGTTACATGCTAGAAGAGCTTGTGGCAGTGGAAGCCCAGTAAGCGGACTTTGTTCTGGCTTATTTACTGAACCAATGCTAGAACGAGCATAAGAACAGAGTTCTTGAGAAAACCCAAGCTCTTCAGCAAATCCGCACAGAAGGGGTCCACATTTTTCAGATCCCACAATGGCTCCATATTGTTCCGGATAAGCAGCAACCACATTGAAGGCAACAGGGATTTCAACAGGAAACCCTGACGTTACCCAAGCAAGCCGTCCTTCCTGGGATGCGTTTTTTGTACATAGAATATGCAACGTCATGGTTTCTCGGAGGAGCTTACTTGAATTGAGTTTCCGATAAGCTTTCTCTCTTTGGGGGAGAGAACTTTGAGAAGATACAGGACACACGAATTTTCACCAACGTTCAATTTCTTACACTTAATGTTTCAAGAAAGCTTTGTAATCGGCCTTCAAGACGAACTCGGTCGGAAAATTCAGGATCGGTAGGGAGGCGGGCTGTGGAAACTTTCTTCTTCTCAGCCAGTTTAAGTGTATCAGGAACTTCAAACTGATCAGGATCGCAGAAGGATTGTTCACAAAGAATTAACCCTTTAATTTTTAATACCTCAAGCAAGTTTCCTAAAAATTGCAAACGTCTAGGTAATCCTTCCTGTGTTGGTTCTGAGGGGGCGGATAAGAGGCTTTGAGCTAGATCAGTAAAAGGATCTCCATGAAGGCTTGGTGGAACTGTGAATACTATGCGAAAAGTGGATGACAAAAGATCAAAAACAATTTCTGCATCATTGTTTTAGCATTGTTAAAGTGTACGGCAATTCCTTCAGGGTCAACCATTCCCCCCACAACTGCAATTCGAGGGCCTTGTTTAGAAATACGGGCACTCACATCTGGTATTTGCCCTTTTAGAAGTCCATATCGAAGAGCTTCAACAGAGGGGAGAAGTTGGTGTTTTCTGAGCTCTACCTGAACTTGATTGGCAACAGCCTCAATCTGCTGAAGCGTTTGAGAAGAAGGATTGGTGAGGAATTGACGGATGAGTGTGGTATATTCAAGATAGGGAAAAATTGAAGGTTGAAGAAGGCGTGCTGCAGTGATGAACTGGGCTGCATCCCGAAATTCAGCAATTAGAGCCACCGCTTCCTGATAACGTTCCATTGAAAATCGAGTTCCCAGTTCCACCTCAAGATGTTTACTTAAGTCATGTAATTCTTCTGCAAGATATTTTATCGCCGCTGCGTCTCGTGCCACAGGATATGTTAACCTTAACACAGTATCTTCAGGAAATCGGGCTCGCCAAATATCGCCCAGATTTTGAAGGGAATCACAGGTTCCACCAGGAAACACAATTGCCTTGAGAGGAGGTAGATGTTCCTTCGCACGTTGACTGAACAGATTTCGTGAGTAGGCACAACAAAATGTTTGTAGACTGTCTTCATAAGCACCAGAGATTGTAGGTTCAGTCCGCAAAAGCATAGGCACTAAATCATGGGCGAGGAAGAGTTCAAGAGGTGAATGAGGGTAAATATACCCTATTAGAGAATCTTTCAAGGCAATTAGTCCCTTGAGAGCCTGATTTCGTTCAGCAACAAGAGCATCATAGCCTGAAAGTACGCTCATTTGTAGCAACCTACTCCGAAAGTTATCTGTTGACTTTTGCCTTAAGTCTTCGCTCCTTGTGATACTAAGAATTTTGAATCCATTCCCGAGTCTGGAGGCAGGTTATAGGTTACGTAAAATTGTGTTAACTTGAACCAACCCGGCTCGTCTTGCAGGGAGGTATGTTCCAGCTAACAAGCCCATCACAACTAGACCAAGAACTGTTAGAAGGACCCCAAAAGGATACATGATTGTAAAAGGTATCACATAAGGTTGAGGAAAAAGCTGAAGCAATGTAAACATTAAAACCCAAGAGAAGGCAATCCCAATTATGAGACTAAAAAGAAACGCGGCAAGAATTATTCCCACGAATTCCCCTAACACGATCGCAGTAATTTGACGACGTGTTCCCCCAAGAGCCCTCATGATCGCATATTCAATTTTTCGTTCCGATACTATTGTATTGACAAAAACTGTTAACGCAACGATACTGATACCAAGGCACGCAAGAAATCCCACTGATAAGAGGCTAACGATTCCTTGTGAAAAGAGATAGCCATCAGGATAAACTCTTTCTAAATCAAAAGTTTGAGGAGACCATGTAGAATGTACGAAATCTAAAGAGTGGACGGCGCTTAAGGCGCTCTGAATAGAAGAGGAAGAACGAACACTTGCCAAGAAGGTTTGAGTTAGGTTTACGAAATCATATACTTCCCAAGAAGGAACTTCAACAAGGAAGTAATCTTCGTGACAAAACGCAAAGGGATGACTTTTTTGGAAGCCGAATCCAGGACTTGGGGAAACAGAAGCACCAGGATTTGAAGGATTCGAATACCCAAAACCAGGAGCAGTATTAATTATTCCAACCACATCAAATGTCTTAACTTCAAGATGGATTAATTGCTGATCAAGAACATGAACATCAATAGTATCTCCCACAGCTTTATTCCAAATCATAGCGTAGTGTTGAGGTAAAACTATTCCATTTGGATTTGTAGCGAGCCTATTTAAGACTGTAAAATAATCCTCTCCTTCCATACTTGTCTCATCCCATTTTCCAACGCGGGCATAATTTAAGGGATTAATCCCAAGAAGACGAAAATCAGATCCAGCGAAATCAGCTTGAACTTCAATAAAAGAGGTGGCAGTTTCAATTTCGGGAAGATTAATGATTTCTTTAAGCTTGGTTTCATAAGTGGCAGATTCGACGTCTGCGCCAGGTGGTCCTGTAATTAGAAGTCTTATTCTTCGATTTCCAGATATGTGAA
>CAYFXY010000014.1:38814-39077 GCA_964347205.1 uncultured archaeon | reverse complement strand
AATCGAAGTGCACGTACATCCTGAACTAACCGTTCAAGAATCTGAGCTACTACTAAGGTACTCTCAGCATAGGGAAGGAGGTTTTTTTGGTTTTGAAAATATTTTAGGGCGTTTTCCCCATGTGTTAGCGCTTCTTCAGGGCGCCGCTGCTCAAGAAGAACCCGAGCAATATGGTATTCGCTCAATGCAATACCAATTTCATCAGAGACTTTTTGGAACACTAATCGTGCCTGTTGAACACTTGATTCAGCTTTTTCAAGTTG
>CAYFXY010000014.1:38448-38804 GCA_964347205.1 uncultured archaeon | reverse complement strand
CGATTTGATTTAACTGTGTGAGGGTTGCTTTTGCTTTATGGTGTTCTTCGAGGTGCTGCAGAATTTGAGCATATCCTGCTAAACTCTCTCCTTGAAGTTCGCTATCGTTGATCTGTTTAGCGCGATTCACTGCCTCATAAAATCGAATTGCGCCCTCCCGATACTTTCCGACTCTCGCTAAACTTCTTCCAATTTCCATTAGGAGTAGTATTTGCTCTCGTTCATTAATCCCGCTAACCTGAATATCACTAGCTTGACTTAAGGCACGTGTGGCTTCTTCGGAATAGCCAAGATTTTCCATTACTCGTCCCATTACTAACAAAGCCTCGCGGAGCGCCCCACACACGTGCTCCACC
>CAYFXY010000014.1:32769-38438 GCA_964347205.1 uncultured archaeon | reverse complement strand
GCGCTAAAGGCAGCGCTCCACGACCTCCCGGAGCGCAGGAGGATCATTCACCTCACGCAATAGGCGAACTGCTTGAGTACAGCTGACCAGGGCTTCCTTTTTCTGCCCTAAAGACATCAATGCTTTTCCAATATTGGAACTAGATATGCCTACTTCGCGTTTTTTCCCCTCTTTTTGATACAACTCCTGGGCGGCTTTCCAAGCATTCAAGGCTTCCTTGAACTCTTTTTTCGAATAGAATTCACGTCCAGTGTTGAATAACACATCTGCATCAGATGGAGTTGACACGACCTAAATTCCTCAATTAAGTGTTTGTTTTTGCTACACAAAAGCCTAGCCATTAAGCTGATTTATCACAATTAGTCTAAATATCCAAGGTTTCGGAGTCGTGCTTTTATTTTTTCTTCGTCACTAAGTGAAAGAGGCTTTGGTCGGCGGATCTCTATTTTAGATTTAAAGTATTGGGGCTCATTTATAAAAGGAGCAGAGTTCTTCTTGAAAAGTTCTTTCCTGACTTTTCCATCTACATTATCTGGTATTCTGACCTGCATTAAGTGTAAGATTGTAGGCGCCAAATCTTGAATATGTATCTCATCGATCTTAATATTTTGTACAATTGTTGGTCCAGCAGCAATGAAGATTCCCTCTCGTTCATGAGTTCCCTGTAAAATTGAAACATCTTCAATTATTTTTGTTCCAGACAGCGTAGTCGTCGCCTTATAACCTTCCTCTAAAAGCATTATGATATCCGGAGCTTGATTCAAATAAGGACCATGATAAATTTCATCCCGATGGAATATTTCCTTTACAACCGGTTTTCCTGTTTGGGGATCACGAACTTTAGTGAGTTGTTTTTTTACAATTTCAACAAGCTTAGCATATTCTTCTTGACTCTCAGTATTAAGCATGATACTTTGTGTTTCGAATTCTAGCTCCGAGAAATCTACTTATTATTCGTGTGATTTTGGATGGTAGAAGGTCACGACCTTTTGCACGCGTTAATCTGATACGGTTTAAGAACCGCTTTATTGCTTTTTCATAAAATGGCTGACTAGATTCTTGTGATTTAATGGCTTCTCGAGAGGGTTCGAGAGTTTTTATTGAGAGAAGACCTAATGATCGTAAGTAAATATTTACATGAAAACTTCGAAACAGAGGACCAAAGCCATGATCAGAAAAAATGAAAAATGACGATTTAGGTTCCTGTTTTAGTAAATCTCCAATTATTTTATCAATATTTTCATAAATGCCAATCACTGAATTTTGGTCTCGCCAAGAGTGATGCTGCACTATATCAGTTGCACGAAATAGAATAACGAAAAGATCCCAGTCTTCTTGTTCCAAGAAATACTGAATCGTTTTTCTACGCTTTCTAATCATTTTATAAAGGTTGTTTAAAAATTGTTTAGGATCTCTTTTAGCGATTGATGCGTCAAATCGAACAGGATATCCCGCTGTTAGTTTTTCCAAATGTTTGGCAATGTTTGCTGGGTGTGTAAAGGATCGACCATCTGGAGTCATCATTCCAGATACGATTATTCCGTTGATTTCTTCAGGTGGATAAGTAAGAGGCACATTAATAACGATACATCTTTTGCCTTGGTCACTTAAAGTTCGCCACAAGGTTTGCCCTCGGATTTTTGTTCCATCTACGAGTTTGGTTTGAACACCATTTGGTTGCATGAAATCAAATATGCCATGTTTTCCGGGATTCATCCCGGTCATAAGCGTCGGGAAAGCAGGCAGGGTTGCTGGGGGAATTGTTGAGGTAAGAACCCCACTGGCTCCTGTTTCAATAAGCTGTTTCAAGCTAGGAAGCTTGCCATTTTGGATTGCTGGAGTTATAACACGAAAAGTTCCGCCATCTAAACCAATAAGAAAAAGTCTCGGAGATTCTTTCATAGCCTGCCACTGTATTAAATTTCACTCGCATTAAGATTCGTACATTCTCCTTAACTCTTCTTCTATGCTAGAGAAATTGCACGTTTCATAAGAAAGTTACAAACTTACTGCAATAGAAACATCTGAAAGGAAAATTGACAGATGTTAACCTTCCACATCTTAGACATGCTATCCAATCACTATTTGTTCTAGAACCAATCTAACGACACGCGTTACATTGCATCTGAGTATGAACAAGAAGTGCTTTGATTACTAGTTGTCTTACATTGCCAAATCACAAAAAATTCAGACATCTACGGTTTCAGACTCATTTGAGAGTATAAAAGAGCACGTGAGCATTTTTGTTCAAGATGGAAACACTATTAGGATGTCATCAATCTTCTGCAAGATTCAATCTAGATAATTAATCAACGTTGATTGAAATATGCCTGATACATTAGATCCCCAGATTCTCGCTAGAGATAAACAACGTATGCTCCGCGGAAGCATTCTAATGTCCCTTAGCCCTTTATCAGCCTTATTTCTTGGAATCATCATTAGCCTATTAATTGATGCTTACATTCCCCCAGAAAATTATGCCCTTTACTCATGGTTCACTCTGGTCTATACTCTTTTTGCCACTTTAATTGCCTTCCGACTACCAATGGCAATCGTTTTCTATCTCGCGGCGGCTAAAGGTGCAAGTCATGAAGAAGAATTACAGAGTTTAAAAAAGACTAACACGATTTTTGCACTAGTGTTAGCTCCATTAAGTGGGATAATAGCCTTTTTGGCAATTCCTTTCATTTTTGATAATTATCTATTCCTCAGCGGTCAATATATCCAACTTGATGTCATTATCTGTGCTTTAGGAGTGGTAGCATTTACCCTCTCGCTTTTTACCACCGCTGCCTTAAAGGGAAATCAGGAATTCGGAGTAATTGGTATTGGACAAGTCGTTTCTAATTTCATCGGACAAATTGCAGTAAGTTTATTGCTTATTTTAGGAATTGGGTACTTGGGTATTATCACTCTCGGTATTCAGGTCTTGATGCTCAAATGGATCATTGTGGGGTTCTTAACGGTAATATTGTTGAGTGTTGCTGTTCGAAAAATGTGGACCCTCAAAGGTAACACCTATCCTATTAAGCCTCTACTAAAATTTTCAACTCCATTACTACTCTCATTTCTAGTCATGTTTTTCTTTTCCGAATTTCTAGTAAGGTTATTTTTGGACCCCTTCACGATGGAACTCGGACTCTATGCATTTGCAGTTCGAATAGCTACTTATGTAAATGCACTTACTCTCGGGTTCTATGCCACTTTGGGTTCATATTATGCACAGTCGTACGGAAGGGGTAGTAATACTAGTGTAGAGAATGATTTGAGGTGGACTCTAAAAATCTCTGTTTTCCTCTTCCTCCCCTTGATTGTTGGAAGTATGGTAATCTCTCCTGCCCTTTTTCTACTTTTGTTTGAGAATTACTACTGGGCCTATCAGTATTTCATTATCCTTATGGCGCAAATCATTATGTTCCTTTTTAAAAAGCCCTATACTCAGACCTTAAACGTCTTCGGGAGAACCAATCTAAATTTGATTATCCAAGTTATATCTTCGGTACTTAGTGGATTGTTGATGTTCCTGTTCTTCATATATGGTCCGCTCTTTGTTTCATTAGGACTTATTGATAATGCACTATTACTCGTTGTTCTTGGCTATATTTCTAGTACATTCTTTGCATTAGTTCTTCTAACAATTTTGATTAAACAAAAAATAGGAATCCAGTTAGGCATACGGGGCGTTTTTCCCCTTCTTCTCATAGGGTTTTTGATTATCCCACCTGCAATTGTTATACATTTTCTATATTTACCTCCGCTATTTGAACTTGCAATTATTATTCCTATGAGTATGATCATCTATCTACTCCCAATTCGATATTTTCGCTTAATTAGTGAAACCGAAATTCGGAAAGCTTCACAATTTTTACCTAAGCGTTTGGCTTCATCATTCGCGAATATTATAACTCGCCTCTTTGTTCGAAAATCTAATAACTAGTGAACTAAGATACTGTAATTTAATCAGTGAGTGACTTGGTAATATTCTGAAGTTTAATCCTAGCCATTTTTTATTAACTAAGTAGCTCTAAAGAAGCTTTAAAATTGCGTTCAGAACTCGTTGTTTCTGTTCGAGTTCTACATATTTGTAATAGTCTGGTGGCAAAATCCGATATTGCTGATTTATTCGCGTTAGTAAATATGTTAGATTCAGTATGATTAAACCAATAGGATTTCGAAAATACAATTTTAGGGATCGAGCCATCGCAACTAACGGATGATATCCCAAGAGTGCCATGATCCGTCCAACTTGAAAAGCAACCTTCATAGGTTGTTCTCTTCCAGCAGTTGGTCTACTTTGAATTATTCTAAGATCTGGAATTCCACGGGTTTCCCAACCAAATTGTCGGGCCCGAAGATCTGAATAAGTATCCCAACCGTGAATTTCAGCAAGTTTTCCTCCGATATCTTCCCAGCATTTCCTCCTGTAAATCCGTGCAGCACCTCGAGGATGTTCTGGATTAGTCTGTTCGCCGATTACCACGCCGGATATTATACCAATTTGAGTATTTTCTGGACGGCTTAATATCTCCAATATCTTTTCAAAATAATCGGTTGGGAGAGAAATGTCTGCATCTAATTTACATAGATAGCTCCAATCAGGCACAAGCTTTGTGACCTCTTTTGCTCCAATATTTACAGCAACTGCAACTCCAGAACCTCGATGGCGAAATCCGCGATCTTTACGTGATACCAGATGAATACCGTGATAACGTTGAATTATTTCTTTAGTGGCATCGGTGGATCCATCATCAACGATTACAAATGCTTGGGGTAGTCTTGTTTGACTTTGTACCGATTTAATGGTTGTTTCGATGAAGGCTTCTTCATTCCGAGCCGGAATGATAACAACTAAACTCATTTTCTAAGAGTTCCTGATTCTAGTTTTTTCATTCGTCTTGAACACTTCATCAAACCTTTAATTGTTTTCAGTGTTTGCAAATCATTATCACCAAAGCCTTTCTAAACAAATCTGAAAAGAAGTTTACAAAGTCATTCCATAATCATCAATATATTGTCAATTTTTCGGATAATTCCATTCAACAAGGATTTTGCCCAACTTCAAATTCATTTCCTCTTGAAGCTCCTTGGGAATCTCCTCTCTCCACGAGTCTATCGTTCCTTTACGAAAAGTTCGAGTATCACCAAAGAGGTTCTCTATGATTGAGTTAACCTTTTCTTCATTCACATCTACTTCAATAAACTCACCAATCTTCCGAATGGTATCAATTTGTGCTTTCTCTGAACCCATACCTTTGGGTCCAACAAGTTCCTCAAATTTAACTAGCAGAACCGATTTTATCCGAGTCCAACTTGTAAATGCATTTCACAAAGAATACGTGGATGGAACCTTTATTTCGCTGGTATTTAGCCCATTCAATAGAATTTCGATTTTCTTTTCAAATGATATGTTTTGAAACAGCGAATACAGCTTTTTTTGCTTCATTCGAGAATTATAGTGAAGTCGAGATAACAAAATTCCCCTTGGATCGCGAATCAACATAATAATTCTGAACGCCTTTGAATTCAATTTTAAAAGAAGTTCATCACTGTAACCTAAATGTGCCTGAATCACCTCTCCATTCTTCACATTATCTATCAAATAATCCACCAAATACCGATTTACCTCAATGGGCTGGGGTATGTGTAACTTAAATCGATATTTGCTATGT
>CAYFXY010000014.1:30838-32759 GCA_964347205.1 uncultured archaeon | reverse complement strand
ATACTGCTTTCTTAATCTCCAGAAGAAATGGGCTTTAAATCGGTGAACTGTTGTTTTATTTCTGATAATCGGTTTTAAAGCTCTTGATAAAGTTCCAACCCTTTTTGCACCTAAGAGCTCTAAACACTTTAACATCAGATTTGTGCCTGATTTTGGTACTGAATTAAAGAAGATCTTTTGCAAATGGTTCACCTGTTAAAAAGCAGTTGCTCGTCTAATTGATAGTGTTACCCCGTTAGATAAAATTTCCTATCAAAAACCTCTAGTTCAATGGTAAAACTAGAATGCATCTCAATAAGTTAGTTATAGTAATCGTTAGTCGTTAAGCCATCTCTTTTTGAATCCATTAGATAGCATTCACGGCTTTCCCTGCATTTGATGGATTATTGTCCTCGTACCCATAATCACTTCTCTTTTCAATATTTCGTGTTTTGTAGTTAACGTTAAAATCCCAAATAGATCTACTTTTATACGCGAAAAACTCAGACTGCTCATTTTTTTGGTCTGTAATGTCAGCAACATTCTTTGTTAATAACTTGATGTATGCCTTAGCCAGTTTCTACAAAACTTAAAACAACCACATCATAGTTGAGATCTAATTACCTACTGCGAAGTTGACCACGTTCTTTGAAAATTTCTTTATACAAAGTCAGAGTCTTTTGTACACCCGCTTCGAGACTATAGTTTTTATTAACGTATTGGTATGCTTTTTGTCCTAACTCTCTTGCAAATCGGTCATCTTGGAGTACTTTGATGATGGATTGCGCGATTTCTTCAATAGTGAAGGCAGATAATACTCCTTCATACCGGGCGTCCCCAGTATAGGTAACAACAGGTGTTGCACAAGCCATCGCTTCTAAATGTGAGATACCCAACGCCGGCATAGCAAATCCGTGAGCTTCTACTTTTGCAGCATTCAGGTAAGAAGCAATTTTCACATTCGGAACTTTCCCAAGAAAATGCACGCTTCTCTCTAGCTCGAGCTTGGTCTGTAGTCTAAGGAGATTGCTTTTCTCTGGTCCATCTCCGATTACCAATAATTGGGCGTTAGGGACTTTATCAATCACAATTTTGAATGCCTGAAGAAGCTTATCGTAAGCTTTTGTATCATATAATCGTGCTATTGCAGTGACGATTTTTTCCCCATATTGTTTTTGCAAATCATGTGTCTCAATTCCAGGGTGAAATCGATCTGTATCAATGGTTCTTGGAAAATATACCTGTTTTCTGGACGGTACCGTGTCTAAAATGTCAGTGAAATATTTCGCAGTAAGTATAATTCGATCTGCTAACCAGAGCATGCGTCTTTGGAACCATCTTCGCCAAGGATGGCGTGGAACAACAAGAATATCCCAACCATGGGCTACACCCACTATAGCGGCACGAATCCATTTCGCAGCTAGCGCAGAAATGAAGAAGTGAGTCCATAAATAATTCACATGAATGATATCTGGGCGAAATCTACGGATAGCTCGAATCAGATCTTGAGCTAAAAAGATGACTGAAAATCGTGATTTTGGTTTTCTAACCCAATGGATTAGCACACCAGGTATCGATTCTTGAGAAAAGAGAAGTTCCTTTTTTTCTTGTTTATCCGCATCAAGGATCACTAACACCTGATGACCAGCCCCAGCAAATCCTTTTGCTAGGTGGAAACCCATGTTTGCGATTTCATTTATGATGCAGATTTTCAACATATTCACTTTATTTCCTAGTCCACTCATGAGCCTTTTATAGTAGCCTTAACTTTTACTAAATGCGATTCTGAACGGAACATAAATAACGTAGCACGGATTTTTTTGTCTGAATATAACTGGCTTTTAGGTTGTTGTGATTGCGAGTATTAGTTGAAGTTGGTACACGTCCTGAGATAATTAATACTTCCTCTTTTATCCGAGCCATCATTGGTTCGCAACATAAA
>CAYFXY010000014.1:29068-30778 GCA_964347205.1 uncultured archaeon | reverse complement strand
GCCACATCGCTTGCTGCCATTAAACTCCAAATCCCGGTTGCTCACATCGAAGCTGGAAACCGTTCCTTTGATATGCGACGTCCTGAGGAAATCAACAGAATCATTATTGATCACATCTCACAGGTTTTATTCACCCAATCTCAAGCAACGAAGGCTAATTTGGTTCAAGAAGGTATTTCCCAAGATCGTATCTTTATCGTTGGTCATCCAGTAGTTGATGCCTCCCTCCAAAATCTTCAGCTAGCCAAATCTCGCAATATCTTAACCTCACTTAACATCAATGTCCCTTACATCATTGTCACGGCTCATAGGTCAGAAAATGTTGATAATCCGAAACGATTGAAGCTGCTACTGGAACTTCTAAAGTTTGGACATGAAATGGGCTACAAGATTATCTTTCCTGTCCATCCCCGAACTAAACAAAAAATCATAGAATTCAAGTTACTTAGTCAATTTGAAGAAATTGCACACATCATACCTCCACAGGGATATCTTGATTTTCTGCAATTACTGAATAATTGCGAATTGGTTATTACTGATTCAGGGGGAATTCAAAAAGAGGTAGCTACTCTTCAGAAGCCCTGTTTATATTTCCATACATCAACTGGATCATGGGAAGGCCTTGACACATTCTTGTTTCTTGGGGGTTATGAACTTAAAGAACTAAGAGCTCTGATGGAAAAATTACTTAGTGATCCTAAAATTCGAAACAAAATAAAATCGTCTCCGAACCCTTACGGTAATGGTACAACCGGACAACAAATGCTTTCGGTCTTAGAAAAACTCCATAAAACGGGAAAATTGACATTACAAACATTTAGATCCCCATCTGCATTCAAAGCGGTTCTTGAGAAACGAGATGTTACGTAAGTAAATCGAAATGTGATATCTGGTTCCTAAGGGAAGATGTCAATTACAACATTCAGTTACTTAGCACCTCTTCTCCAGGCGATGGTAATTTATTGAGTTGAATGATAGTAGGTTCTAAATCTATTCCTCGAATCCAAAAGATGTTTTTCGCGACAAGCGCACGTTGTTTAAGCTGTGATTTTGAAGTACTTCCAAGAGCGATCTCAAAAAATGTTTTGACAATATTATACCCGCTTTTAGCATACATAAAAGATGGGGTAAAAAATCGACCTGGATTTATTTCAGTTACGCAAGGTGTTCCTTCGTCATTTCCCCGCATATCGACTCCAAAAACACCGTGGGGCGTTTTAGAAATACTTCTAATGGTGTTTAGACCTATCTCGTAAACCTCATCCTCGTCAATGAATTTTGCTACAGAAGGTGTACCTGTTATTCCGCTTGGTGAAACATGTCGAATAATATAACGAATTCTTTCCCATGCAATAGATCCGATGAGCTCTCCGTGCTTAAAGATTCCCTGCCATGCAAGATTACGTCCTGGTAAATATTCCTCAGCTGAGAATTTACCCCACCCATCCCAATAATCAATCCAATGTTTCTAATCCACACCTTCGCGTTAATTGCTTCAAAAGCTTCGTTCAAGTCTTCCTCAGTTTTTATTAGAAACGTTTGGGCGCAAGGAATATTTGACTTTTTCAATGCGACAAGAAGGTTATACTTGTTATGTGATAGTGCAACAGCTTCTTTATCAGGTAAAAACAGTGGTACCTTGACTTTTTCGCGATTTGCACTTAGAACACCTACTTCAACATCTGGTTGTGGATGCAAAAAATTGGCGTT
>CAYFXY010000014.1:28670-29058 GCA_964347205.1 uncultured archaeon | reverse complement strand
GATCACAATCTACTCCAATAATATGCAGGTCTGTTGGCTCATGACGTAGGCTCCATACAATATTTTGTGTGGGAACTCCACCACAACCAGTTAGAATAATAGTTCTTCTTGACATCACTATCACATCAAGTAGAAGGGTTGCATGTAAACTAGATACCGTTTAATGTCTTTTGGCTGAGAACTCCATCCGGGTGTTTTATTTCTGGCTGGCTCTTATGATATCAGATGAAAGTAAATACGGATCCTTTACCTTGTCAAACATAAGGGACAGATGATAGCTAAGCACGCCCTCAGTTTGACTCATGACATCACCAACTATCTGCTGCATTTCTTCAGCAGATTGAAACACGCCTTTTGCATGAATGTTATGAGCCCCTGTGACAATCCA
>CAYFXY010000014.1:27797-28660 GCA_964347205.1 uncultured archaeon | reverse complement strand
TAAAAATAGGGTGATTTCGCAATGGCTTTGGCTATGCGTTTAGTGTGTGCTGGTTCGCATTGGATTCCTACCGTGATATAAATCGGAAGTCCTAGTTTCTTTGAATCGACTACCACACTATAGCCTTGAATGACGCCGTCCTTTTCAAGTTTGGCAAGATGATATCGCACAGTAGCTTCACTAGCGTTCATGAGGTTAGCAATGCGTCGAACTGGTGCTCGTCCATTTTGCGAAAGAAGTTGAAGGAGTTTCAGGTCAAACTTAGATAGATTCGTTGATATCGGCAATGTTTAATCACATCAATATGCGTAAAATAATACGGTTAAATTATCGTTTTTTTGACATAAAAGTATGTCATTAGAGCAATAAATGCAAAGCAGGTCTTGAGATTTATTAAATAATGATGTAATTGTATCAAAAAACTTTTTAAACTAAACCCGAAGGAAGCATGATAGCCTGGTGTTCAAGCATGCCCGTTATTCCTGGAAACCTCATCGAAAAAATCGAAGAAAGCAAACGCATCATCCGAGAAGCCATTGAAAAATATCCACGAATAGCAGTTGCCTGTAGTTTTGGGAAAGACAGCATGGTCGTGGTTGCTCTTGCTCGCGAAGTCAAACCTGATATCCCCGTCTTCACGGTTTTAACTCCCATGAAACCCCCTGAAACCTTTGCTTTTAAAGACTATTGTGAACGCAAAATGAATCTCAATCTCACTGTATATATGGCAGATCAAGAGCCAATTGAAAACCTCTGGCAGACTAATCCTGATCGCTGTTGCCAGATTTTCAAGGTGGAGCCAACACTCCAAGCAATAAAAAATCTTGATGCCTGGATAACAGGACTACGACGGACTGAAGGAC
>CAYFXY010000014.1:26748-27787 GCA_964347205.1 uncultured archaeon | reverse complement strand
AACCTGTTGAACCCTGTAAAGGGACAATGAAAATTAATCCCATTCTTGATTGGAGCGAGGTTGATATTTGGCGCTATACTGCAATTTTTGGAATACCTGTTAATCCCGCATACCGAAATGGATACCGCAGCTTAGGTTGTGCTCCCTGTACTTATCTTGGAAAGGATTCAGATACCGAACGGGCAGGGCGCTGGCACGGCACAAATAAGTGTGGTGGTGAGTGCGGTATTCATACAATGCATAAGAAAGGAAATGGCGGGAAGATTGAAGCAGGTCATGAATTATGGGTCAGTACCACATAGTGTGCCCCCAGTGTCATACTAAATACTCCGTGTATGCACTTTCATGTCAATGTAACACCCTTCTTCAAACTGTGTATACAAATGAAATCCAGCTTCAACCTTTTCCAGGGATTTGGAGATTCATTGATTGGTTGCCCTGCCAGGTGCCATTGGATACAAATGCTGGTCCAATTACTTTCAAAAGCGAATTTTTAGCTCGTGAGCTTCGACTCAAGAACCTATTCATTTCGTTTTCTGGTTATTGGCCAGAAAAAGCGGCTTATAACACGACGGGGTCTTTCAAGGATTTAGAAGCTAATCCAACCATTGCTATGGCTCAGGAAGTTGGACTTCCTGCCTTGGTGATAGCTTCCGCAGGAAACACTGCGCGGGCATTTGCTCAGGTATCAAATCAAACTGGCTTTGAAGTTTACTTATTTGTACCCGAATCTTCTCTCAAGATGTTATGGACGCCCGAACCCCCCACAGAAAAAATTCATCTATTTTCGGTTCCTGGAGACTATTTTGAAGCTATCAAAATGGCTAAGCAATTTTGCGAAAATCACCTTATCCAATCAGAAGGTGGAGCAAGAAATGTTGCACGACGCGATGGAATGGGCACGGTTTTGCTAGATGCTGCATTTATAATGAAACGTGTTCCTGCTCATTACTTTCAAGCAATCGGTTCAGGTACCGGTGCTATCGCATGTTGGGAAATGGCTCAACGCCTTAAAAAACATCATTGGAAGGGTATGATG
>CAYFXY010000014.1:25987-26738 GCA_964347205.1 uncultured archaeon | reverse complement strand
ATCTACAATGCTTGGAAAGCCGGGCGAAAACAAATTTCAGTTGAGGATATGCCCGATGCCGAATTTGACATTGAATCGATGCATTCGGTTGTTCTTTCAAACAGAGCTCCTCCATACTCCATCGGAGGTGGAGTATATGATGCTCTCAAGGATACTAGTGGTGAAATGTATGCCATAACTAATGAAGAAGCTAGGAACTCAGGAAAACTGTTCGAATCACTTGAAGGAATAGACTTACTCCCTGCTGCAGAGGTCGCGGTAGCATCACTTTTTCAGGCCGTTAAAGCAAATAAAATTAAACCTAATGATCTCATTCTTCTCAATGTAACCGGTGGGGGAATGAAGCGTATTAAAGAGGATTTTGGTTTACATCAAATTAAACCTGAAGGAAGCATTAAGGACTCTTTATGCTAAATAGAATCTATCAACTGATGGAAATTTCAGATCTATTCCACACTAGGTGAAATCCGTGACGATTGTTAAACAAATCAATCGCATTTTACTAAATGCCAAAATCGATCTCTTTTCCACCTATCCATGTGCAAAATTCCAATCGCTCTTTAATTTGGTTCATGAAACATTCCCTAGTATCCTCGTAGCAAAAGAAGAAGAGGGAGTTGGAATTTCTGCTGGTGCTAGCCTAGCAGGAGCTAAAGCTGCAATGCTGATCCAAAGCACTGGTTTTGGGAATATGATCAATGCGCTCTGTTCATTGACGTTAACCTTCGAATTACCTCTTCTGATCCTCGCA
>CAYFXY010000014.1:15254-25977 GCA_964347205.1 uncultured archaeon | reverse complement strand
GGTTTATGATGAGACTATTCCTGCTCAAATTCCTCTTGGAAGAAGCCTGACAGGTATATTTCAAGCAATTGGTATTGACTATCATATCGTTCGGGATAAGAATGATTTACCCAAAATTGTTGAAGCAGCAAAGAAGACCTTCGTGAAGTCATCAATTCAAATTATTCTCTTGAGCCCTCAACTTTGGAAAAACGAATATGTTGCATCTCGACGTACACCGACAGAATCTAAATTCAAGAAAATTAAACGACTTCCTCGAATGCCTCAACTTAGAAGGGGATCTCTAACCCGATTTCAAATTCTAAAGAATCTAGCGGCGTTTTTAGAGAAGAAGCTCGTTATCTGTAATATTGGTTTTCCTTCCCGAGAACTGTACCACATTCTTCCGCAACCTTCTAATTTTTATATGCTTGGAAGTTTAGGGATGGCTTCTCCAATAGGATTGGGTGTCGCCGTACACACTCCCAAACCTGTTATCGTTATTGATGGAGATGGTAGTCTTCTTTCGAACCTTGGCTCTCTTGCAACTATTGCCCAGGTTGCTCCTAAGAACCTCACCATTTTTGCAATTGATAATGGTGTACATGGCTCAACAGGTAATCAACCTACGGCCACGGGTTCTGTGACCGATTTAGGTGAATGTGCTAGAAAATTAGGTATCGATCAAGTATGGCGTGGGTCAAATGCTAAACAGATTGATACAATAGTATCTCATCTTGAAAACGGGCCAAACTTCGTCCATATCCCAGCGAAACCTGGAAACGCAGATGTGCCAATTATCCCCCTTTCTCCGCTTGAAATAAGACGCCAATTCACAACTGCTATCACCGCAAATTAAATCACTCTCAAAATGAGCCCGATGATTTTAATCTTCAAGTATTTTCGCAATTCTAATTACCATATTTGTCGCTGTTTCTGCATCCGGAGCAAACAAATAGGCAACAGGTTCAATTCCCACTTGACCTTTATCAATTAGAACTTCAATGAATTCAACTTGTTTCAACACCTTGTTAACACCGGCAAAAAGAGCCTCATCAATATCTGTGAGATTTTCTACAGGCTCACGGACCACTTCAAAATATTTGTAATCAAGTTGCTTGAGTACAGTATCTAATCCGTCAAAATACTTGAAGACAATTGCTGCTCGTAGTTTTGGAATATGCCTTTGCATCAGCAACAGAACTTTTGATAAATGGTATGACCCTCGGAATTCTGGGCTTGTAAAGGAATGAGGACGCATATGGTGAGTAACAATTCGGCTAGGGAAACCAGCAACATCATTGATATCCCGAGGATTAGGGATGCTCATAACTAACTGTGAGCGAACTTGTGGAATCAGGGGAACAAATTCAGGAGTTTCAACTAATAGTTCAAGACTTCGGGTAAGATTAGCTAATACAGCGCTACGATCATCGGAAGTGAATCCCTTTGCGCATACTAAACAATTTTTCAGTTCTAGATTCTCTGCTCGATGCAGTTGACATAAAGTTCCACCGATTTTTTGACTTGAACAAAATGAACAAAGGGATGCAATTCCTTCTTCGACCCCGAGTTCTCTTTGTGATATTTGTCTTGCGAAATTTTCAGCAAATTGTCGAACATTCGGTGTGAAATATTGTTCAAATCGATCCAATTGCGAAAGACCGCGAGAAACACTTGCTTGCGTCACTCCCAGCGCCTGGGCTGTCTGGTCTTGAGTAAAGCTGTAATCCTTAATTAAATGACGACTAATTAAGGCACGGAGAGCTGGGAGCAGTTTAACAACCATAGTTTCACAAGGCGGACGCACGAGTTCAGAGCCTCCACCACAATCACTATCTGCGGTGAACCTTTCACTTACCATTAATAGCGTTTCCGGTTCAAAGGAAAAAGAAGAAATCAATGCGAGATGGCAAGTTTTAGAAAGGTCCATTGAATCAAGTTAACAATATATCAAGTAACCTGTTACATGAAACTGCACCTTTGACAGACAAGAAACCAGCTGTTAGCATTCTTTGACTTCGAGAACACCACATGTTTTCACAAGAATTGTAACCGAAACAATTCGGGCATATTATATTCCAATTAGCTCAGCTTTTGAGAGTTTCACGGTCACAGTAGTTTTATCCGTGAATGTCCTACAAGTAGAATCACACTAATCACAAAATAAAAACATCATCTAAATGGTGGAATGTGTGAAAGCCTTAATCGCAGGGAAACCGCTCATAAGTACTACAGATTGGCCTTCGAAAGTGTGTTGTGTTATTTTCTTTGTTGGCTGCAACCTGCGATGTCGGTTTTGTTTCAATTCGGCTCTATTAGAATTTAATGAAACGTACAATGTTAATTTAACAAAGGTGTATCAGCAAATAGAAGATCACCAATATCTTATTGATGGGGTATTAATCACAGGTGGGGAGCCTACTCTCCAACCCAATCCCTTATTTGCTATCGCTGAATGGTCACACAACCATGACCTCGAATTCGGGCTAATGACCAATGGGACAAAACCGAATGTTATCAAAGAATTATTGGATGCTACACTTCTTGATTATGTTGCATTAGATATCAAAACTATACCTTCAGAAGAGCAATATGCTGCAATAACGCAAACATCCAACAATTTACTCGATGCTATAAACCAGACAATTACTCTTTTGAAATCATCTAAAGTAGAGTATGAGTTTCGAACTACACTCGTTCCCGGTCTTGTTGACAATATCGCTCAATTAAAACAGATCATCAGATGGGTGGGCAAAAAAAATTATGTCCTCCAAAATTTTTGCTCTACGAAATCGGTTCTTGATCCCAAAATAAGTAAACCCTTTTCATTCGAAGAACTTGACAGATTTCGAGAATTTGCGAAGCGTCACCAAATTGCCACACGATTTTAGCACTCTCCTTTGGCCAGAATACGAAGGATTTAATCAATTCTGGATTGATTGGTTGGTACCGACCATTTTTTTGGTGAAAATAATGGCGACGTGGCAAGTGAATCTTGTAGATGGTTCGAAGCGAACATTTTATGATATTTCACAGATTTTGGGGCAATATTATAAACTGCAACCTGAGTGGATTAAAAAATTACAAGTACATATCAAGCAAGAATCCGCTTATCAAATTAGTCTGAGTGTTATTAATTCGGTTAGTGGACCACAAGGGGCGAGTCTTCATGCTCCATTTTTGCTTCTCCTCATTACAAAAACACGACTAACGGTTACTCTTCTCGGGGAATTAGCTGAAAGTGGCGCCGGGTGCATAAAGGGTATTTGGCCCAAAACCTTTCTAAAAATCTTAGAGACTGATGAAAAAGCAATTCTAAATATGCTATATATTATAAGCGAACAACCACAACTCGTCGAGAAGCTCGAGCTCTATTTTTAACAAACAACTCGACTGATAAGCGTCTTATTTCATACCATTAAAGCTGAATAAGAAAAAGTCCATCAAAAAAAGAAATCTATTTATGGTGCCTTTGAGGGCTTGTTGAGCTGGAGAATCTTTTACTGTGCCCGCTACGCCGACTCCGCCAATTGGCGATGAAAAGCCCAAAGGGACCTTTCGCATTATTAGTGTTGAACAAAGACATGAACGCACTGGACGCATTGTGATGTTAATTGATGGCAATAGCATGGGAGAAACCAAAACAGATTTGCGGAAACGCCAATTTACCTATCAAATTCATGGGATTACGGATACAACAGTTAAACTGGGATCATGGCTTCTGAGTCCTCGTCACGACCTCGGAGTGATATTAGAAGTAAATGAAATTCAACAAAAAAAATCTCGTAAAAAAACACCACAACGAGTTGCTCTTCGAGTACGGTTTGATGAAATAGGTACAATACGGTTGAACGAAACATGGAATATTTTTCAAACTCAGCCAATTACCCCAAAAATAATGCGTCGTTGGCAACGTAGAATGACGGAGGATGCTGAACAATATTTCCGACATATACTTCCTGGCGTATTGGATTCTGTTCTCTTCAAAGCCCATGATCGCATTAAGGGCGAACAAATCCGAAAAATTCATCATCTCCAAAATCGAATTCTAAAGCATGCAATACGAATCGCAGAATCTCAAGAGTCACTTCAACTTACTAGCACGCTATTAATTCGCTCAACCCGAGAAACACTTGCTCAACTAAAAAAAGAGCATTAAAAAATGGTTTCGAAACCCGATATCTAAAGGTTTGATGTGCACGTAATGCGAAAGGTTTAAGTGTTTTATATTCGCGGCATCCCACGCAATGAATATTTTCGGGGGTAACGAGTATTCAGTTCTGCCCGAAATGTGGTAGTCTATTACGACCAGCAAAAAATAAGGCTGGAAAAACTGTACTCAAGTGCACCTGTGGTTATAAATCCTCAGCAAAAGAAACTGAAGGGTATAAGGTCAAGTTCCCTATACGACACTCAGAACGGGATTATATTGTCGTTGTTGAAGAGGGAGAAGAGGATAAGAAACGGAAGAAGCGTGAAATTGACGAAGATGAACGACAAGAAATGCTAGAATTAATGCTTGACCATTTTCCTGAAGATTAGATTAGCTTGTGGATTCATAACATACCCTTTCAAAGTCACTCTTACTAATTTTGCACAAATCAGATCTTAGGGGTTTACCCATCAACTGTACTTAAACATAGAATGGGATTGGTCGATACCCATGTTTTTGGGCAGCTTGTTCTTCTTTTTGTGCTTCCCTAGCTAAATCATTTAGCTGGGCCTTAATTAATGATCGATTTTGAATTAATGGTTGAATGCTAATATCAATATCAAGAAATCGGTTAATAGTAGAAAGCATGCTCGCAGCGGCTTCAGGATCGGGTGCTTCTGAGGTTGCACTCACTAAAAGGCAATAACCATCCAAATGCCGAATCAGACATTCGTTGAGTATTGCACCGGCAATACCTGCAACAAGACCTTTCTGAACTCGTGGAACGTGGAATTTTTTTAGCTCAGATAATAGATGAGGTTCAGCAGCACCAAAGACCTCAGGAGTTTCCGTTCGTTTTTTCACTCCAACTCCTTCAATACACACGACTTTCTTGACACCTTTTTCTGTTGCCCAATCTAAGATTTTGCTTGCAATAAAGAAAATAGTCTCCACTGGTAATGGAACCTCCGAAATTACTGTAAGGAATTGCCCATCATCGCTGGCATGAATTCGAATTGGTAGTCGTAAAACACCTCCAACAAATGGCGTGATTGGTGGAATAAGGGGTGATCGGATTGCTGCGATTAATTTCATATTTAATCCTTCAATCATCCGTCCCACGGTAATCATTCCTACCAAACCCGGTCCTGGAAATCCAATTACAAGAATTGGCTCATTTACCAAGTTTACTTTCTCGTCCACTGGCACAATTTGAATGAATGGTTCTTCTAAATCAATCTTGGATTTTGATTTGGGGGGTGTCAACACAAGTCGCTCCTATAAAATCCTATATTGCGAATACTTTCATCGCTAAATAAGGGTTCTCATGCAAAAATGTGATGGACTGGACATTACTCGTTCATCTTTCCTGCTCTTGTATCCAGGTCTGAATCCGGACATCGTGATGACCACAGTGAGGACATATACTTTTCATAACCCGCAGATTGGTGATATTCACGCGAGTGAGCAGGTTTTGACAATTAGGGCAGGTGAAATGCTTCTCGCCGCAATTATCACACTGTCTAACAATTCCTTGTGCCGTCCAAGGGATGGAGCGACGCATCCATTCATCTGTTACTCGGCGAAAGTTTCTTCCTCCGCATTTTTGACAAGTCATCTCAGCTAAAGCCACTATTATAACCTCTTCAGAATCTTCATTCTTCTTTGAAAATAAAAGGATTAGTCCTACCAAGCAGATCAAGGTCTAATTGTTTGCAATTAGGTATTGAGCTAAAGGTGGTCACCTGCACGGATTGATTGAGTACGCGTTAATTGAGATCCCTCTTGAGATGGAGTCCAACTCAGTCCATTTACATAACGGTGACGGCGCTTGAGTTCCTCACGTTTCCCGGCATTCCAACCCGCAACATTTTGATAATAGCCTGTTATCCGGCTGAACCAATCTATCTCGGTATTACCACAACGAGGACAGGTTTGCAACAAACCTCCTGCTGTATGATGACATTGTTTGCACACTGATAAATCACGAGTGTAACTATAGTAACCTAATTGGGTGTTCAATGCGATTCGTTCATTCAACTTTGCTAAGGCTTCCGGATCGGGGGCAATTTCTCCAAGAAAGACATGGAATATGTTTCCACCTGACAACAATGGGAAGGCTTTTTCCTCTATTGCAATCTTTTGGGCTAAAGATACTGGTGCATCATAATCGACCATGAAGCCATTCGTATAATAAGCGGGCACGGCTGTTCGACCGCCAATCTCAAGTTGGTGTTGCCAGTTTGAGATATCGCCCTTTACCACTGAACTTGCAGCGCCATTATAATGCAAAAGATCCATAATTGCTAAACGGGTTGAACATGACTCCGCCGGTGTACGTGCAACAGCAAAGGGGAGGCCTGTTTCTTCCACATACTCTTTTCGAATGCGTTCCATTTCAGCAAGAACACGTAATCCAAATCGCAGAGAATCCTTGCTCTCATGCAATTGTGATCCGGTATGATATTGAAGCATTTCATTTGTGCCAACAAAACCAAAAATCGGAGACATATTGGGAATATCAAAAAGAGGTGGAGCTTTCTGACCATTAATCTGTGGTTGCTGCATCAGAAAAGGTAACATGCCATTCTCCATTTGCCGCTGCATAAATCGTCGCTTGATCATCAATACCTGTTTTGCAAGGCCCATTTGTTTGCGTAGTTGCTCAAGCAGTAGAGTGTCATTACCTTCTGCAATATATGCCAATCGTGGTAAATTTATGGTAACTACCTGCAAGCCTCCCATGGCAAAATGCGCCCCATCTTCAAACATGATTTTTTTCATAGTCTCTTCTTTGTCTAATCCCTCTGTTAATCTAAAGGCGCAGCATTGATAGCATTCAACATTTTCTTCATCGCGCCATGCTGGAATCATGTTATCAAAATAGCTACTGCCATATTTTGCAGAAAGTTTTGCTGCCAGTAGCATATTCTCTTCATATTCACTCTTTTTGAAGTATTCACTTCGGAGGACAATTTCGGGCTTAGGGAAGGTGAACATTTTGCCCCAAGCATCCCCTTTAAGGTATTGCTCGAGGATAGCTTTCAAGAAGATTTGTGCTTCCTCTTCATAGTCCCCGTAGGTATCCGGACCTATTTGTCCCTTGTAGACAACAGGGGCGTCTCTCCATATTTTGGGGATACCTGCTTCAAGTTGAATGCTAGAAAAAACTAGTTGTCCCCCTCGAGAAACGTAGGTTTCGTTGGCTTCGAAGAGGATGGTTTGAGCAAGTTGTTCAATCTCTCGAGAAGATTTTCCTTTGAGGTAAGGCGCCAAGAATACATTAAAATTGAAGAGTCCTTGACCGCCGGCGGAGTTTGTTTGACCGGCTGCCAAGACTTTGATGAGGTGCAGTATAGCCACTGTGGGGTAGGTTGCCGGCTTCGCAACCGCTGTCCTTTCGCCAAGACCATCACACATCAACCCATATCTAAAGAAATATCGTGCATCATAATCTGCACAGAAGGGACGGGTACCAAAGTATTCGAGATCATGGATATGGATATCTCCTGCAAGATGTGCATCTGCAATATTTGGTGGAAGCATCAGAAGATAGGCCTCTTTGCACAGTCGGTCCGCAGCTTTCTTGTGTATTGTTTCAGGATTTGGTTGCATGTTGGCGTTTTCTTGTGCTTCAAATCCACTGCCACAGACTATATGATTAAAATCCCACATCGGAACGCCAACACGGGTCAGAGCATTTCGGTAGACGGCAAAGCGTGGGTTATGTTTCGCCTTTTCAAGTAAGACTTGGTTTTGAACTTCGCGAATGAGTGGAGCACTAACAAAGGGAAGCTGCATTTGTTGAATGCGTTGTTCAACTTCTTTCGCAATAGTTCGAGCTTCGGTATGTGTCATTGAAGGGATATCAAATTGTTGTTGGACAAGCATCGTTTCACGAACTAGTGCATCAACAATTCGTTGCCTGTTCCAGCTTCGAATGAGCGAATCGCTGGTACGCACCATGGGCATACCAGCATCCTCCTTACGAACAGCCTGAATCCATTGATCTAGAGGTACAGTTTTTCGGGTTCGAATTTTTGGTCTTTTTTTACGCCGTGCCATGCCCGTTACTCCTTAGAAATACTAGTAACTTCGTTTCGTCGAGGCGATTGTTAGAAAAAAGATCAGTTTGCTGAAGCACATTTTCATTGACAACCACTGCTGGAGTACTATAGATGTTCAGCATTAGGGCGTCGACTTGTACATCGGGCTCCTCAATCATACGCAAAGTGTGTTCGATGCGGTGTTCCTGCAGAAACTGTTTAAGCACCTCGCACCGAGGACAGATTCTGCTCGAATAGACCACACAAACCACGAAAAAACCCGCCTCCTACAATATTTCACGTCATTCCATAAAAATCCTATTTTAAGTCGGCAGTGATTTGTTCATCTAATCTTCTTGAGAGTTAGTTTTTGATTTGTGCATTTCTGTTCTTCGAAGGGGTTTCACCATCGTTTAGCTTTGCTACAGTGTCCGCTCACAACATACCCTAGTGAACAGTACCAAAATCTCAAGTCTCTCAGCTTAGTTCGTTGTTACCTACTTGCATCATAGTTATCGAAAAATTATTCATCCTCATTAAGCGCGCGCAAACTATGCACAAGCTCAGCCGCCCTCACGCTCTAGGTAACTATGATAATTCATCCCGCTGACGCGGTCACTCAAATGCCTTCCTGTCATCGCGTGGAAGCGACCAGAGATTTTTCAGTTAACGAAGCACATAAACCTGCCGATATCCCGTACATTCACTGCAAAGACGTGGCTCAATATGACCGCGATTCAAGTCAAAAGATACACTCAGCCACTGATGGGATACCTCAAGGAAGCCATTTTGAAATCCTTTTCATCCGATGATGTTATCGGTCATCTTCTTTCAGGGGGCTTGGATAGTAGCATAATTACAGCGATGATAAAGAACGTTTACCCGGAACCATTTCCCCTTTTTGTCTCAGGAATTGAATCTGCAAAAGATCTTACTACGGCACGAGAGGCTGCTAATCATTTTAATCTCCCATTAGCCATTCGGATATTCACACCTATGGAACTAGAAGATCGACTACCCACAATTCTTTCACTATTGGGAACAGTTGATGTATTACAAGTTGAACTTGCCATCCCCTTGTTTTTTGCCGCAGAATGTGCCAAGCAATTTAATATAACTATCCTATTTAGCGGACTGGGCGCCGATGAGCTTTTTGGAGGCTACGCACGTCATGAAAAGCAATTTTCTAGCTTAGGATCCAAAGCCGCACTTAAAGAAATGAAATCCGATCTCCAAAAATTACAAACTGAAACGCTTCCTTTTCAACACACCATTGTAGGCCACTTTAACTTAGAACTAGTCACCCCCTTCCTAGATAAAACACTCATCGATTTTTCCTTCGCTCTTCCCTTTAAATGCAAACTCTATCGCATTCGAAAAGAAATAGTAAGAAAATATCTCCTTCGAATTCTAGCAAAAGAACTTGGCTTTCCATCTCATATCATTCATGCGCCTAAACGCGCGGTCCAATATGGCTCCGGAACCCATCGTATTTTAGCTAAACTTGCTACCGATTATTGGAACCTTCACGAACCAGAACTTACACGTCGCGAAGCTCGCTCACATACTCGAATTAGTCAATACCTGAGTCAACTTCTAGATGAAAAGGCTACAGCAATATGATGCTCTATGATCTCATTCTATGTCTATCATTTTAACAATCGTTGAAGTCGTTTTGCCATAGAGTCTATTATTAGCGTAACAGCACCAAGAGGAGCATTACGATCAGCTAAAATGGCTAATACATTTGCGCCACCAATTCTCCGAGAGAGAAGGTGCCCTGAACTACACCTTAGCATCAAATCTTTGTATTTTCCAATCCCTAAACGTGTTGCCGTTTGTTCAGAGAGTGAACCTAATGAAGCAATCGCTGCTGCAAGCTCCAATTTTTCAACCTCGCCCTTTCCCATGAGAAGAACAAGCGGAAGTCCATCAGTAGTCATCACTGCCGCGCTCATAATTGAAGGTTCACGGTTAACAGTCTTTGATAGATAGTGTTCCACTTTTGACATAACCGTTGCATCGGCAGACGTTTGCATACTGTTCACCACTCAAATTGAAGCTTTTAGTGTTTCCCGCAACGTTCAGACTCCAAGGAATTTCTAATTATTTTAAATGCTTTTTTAGTTCACAGGTGTCGGTCTGCCAATACTTTTATTAACTACTCCGAATCCAACTTGTCCACCTTCAACGTTAGGTGCCAAACGTGTCAGAAAAATCAACTAAACCAAAGGGCAAACTAAAAACCCAGGCGACAGGTCGAAAATCTAAGCCTTCTGGTAAACTCAAAACCAAAACCACGACAAAAACCAAAGCCACTAAGACTAAAACAAAACCTAAAACGACAAAAAAAGCGGCACCGAAAAAAACAGCACGTAAAGCCAAAGTCGCTCCGAAAAAAACCATTAAGCCATCTAAAAAAGCAAAAAAGAAACGTAAGTCTCGAGTTCCTGTTGAAGAAAAACCCAAGAAATCTAAACCTCGACGCCTTCCTCTCGAAAAACCTGTGAAAGGCGTGTTAATGAACTATCAACGTGGAACT
>CAYFXY010000014.1:12023-15230 GCA_964347205.1 uncultured archaeon | reverse complement strand
GTTCGTCAACGTAACCAATATGGGCTAATCAAACTCGAAGGAGTGACTTCAATCTCAAAGGCTGCCAGCTTTATTGGTCGATCAGTGATCTTACACTTCAATGAACAAACCTCAAATCATGGTCGAATCGTTTCAGCCCATGGTCGTAATGGCGTTTTACGCGTTCGTTTCCGGCGAAGCCTTGCTGCTGAGGCGCTATCGAAAGAAGTTCTCGTTTTCTAAATGGAGTCAAGGCGACCAATTAAAGAAACCTTTTTTGCCAACCCTTACTCCACAAGAGGTAATTATACTGGTAAAGCCTAATGGGCGTTCATGTGCACATCATTCACCAAAACTGATCGGAAAAATAAGATAGACATTTACTCGGTTAATCAACTAACATGAAAAAGGTGCTGAAAATGCTCGTCAACGAGAACAGGGTCAAACGGAAAGTTCAACTTAAACCAGTAAGCATCAAACGGCAAGAAGTTTCGCTGCCCAAAGAGATGTTAGAAAAAGTTGAAGCAGTTGAAGCGCAAAAGAAAGAACCAGAACTTTCCGCTGATCAACAAGCAGTCTTGTTTATTTGTCAGCGAGGCCATCAATCCTTTATGAGCATTTTACAAGGTGTTAATAGTACACGAATTCCGGTTGGAAAAACACCGCTCAAAGAAAAAGAGGTTCGTTCTCTTTTAGATGAGCTTGAAGCACAAGGATTTCTCGCGAAAGCAGAAATACATGATCAAACAACTTGGACAGCAACAGCAAAAGCTCGAGAATTAGAATCCTAACTTGCACTTATGGCTACTTCTTGGTTGTTGATACAACCTGAAATACATGCAAAGACCCGAGTCAAATGCTATCCTTTAGAATTCAGCGGCGATCCGCGTACCATGTTCCGTTAAGAAATAGAAGGAATGGTATACGCCTCGGCGTTGTTCAACAAGTCCTGCTGATAAAAGCCGCTTCAAGTGATAAGCGGCTGTACTGGGAGGAATATCTAAAGCTCTCGCGATATCACGCAAGAATGTTCGTTGCCCATTAAGAGTTAGTAGAATTTCTCGTCGGGTACGATGGCGTAATACTTTCTCTGTTGTTGGAGCCATTTCTTTAAACCGTCCAAGATTAGTCAGCAACTCAAATACTATTATTTTCCCCTCTTAAATATATACTTTGTGGCATAAATACGTACGCGGACCGTCAAAGTATATCTTCAGAAAATTTGATGATTACTGCAACCAGAACTGACAACTATAAACTATGAAGAAATAACAGTGACGAAAACCCATAAGAACAAAAAGACCGTTCTACACTTATCACTAAATCACTTTTACTAGTTGATATCACTCCTGGCTGGGTTAGGCGTGTCGAAAGCCCGAGGAAAAGATACATACGATTTGCTGATGTCTCTTCTGTCCCTTAGTGAAATTCAACGACGAATTCTCATCTCGCTAGCCCACATTTACCCCCGTGCTGCATCAGGTAAACAACTAATTGGTTACAGCGGGAAAGCAAAATCCTTGTATCGCGGTCCACTTGAACGCCTTGAGAAAGAAGAACTCATTCTCGTTGATCGCCTGACTCCAAGACTTCATTCGATTCGTGTCAATCACCTTCACCCCCTCATTGGTTACTTAATCGAACTCATTCAAACGCATGGCAAGAAGACCATGGAACTTTACATTCAGGCTTTGGAGGATGGAACATCCGTTGAAGGAAACGAATGAACAACTTTTGACTGGCATGGTCCGTGAAATGTACATAATCGAGTGGATCTTTCTAGCTATTTTGTGGACAGTTAGCGTCATCTGTGCTTACATCTTCATAACCAATGTCTTACTCTTACCATCATTAGGACCACCATGGACTCCAACCCCAGATCAAACATGGTGGACATGGATATCCCTCGCCATGCAGCACCCCTATGTCTGGCCTGCTGCACTTGCGACAACTATTGCACTAATCCTCACAATCGGTACCACAATTTATTTTGCGATTTGGATGCCATCACTTGTTGATGCAACACTTCGAATTGAACTAAAGAGAGTTGGACCTACAACAAAACTCCGACTTCGTAGACAGTATGTAACCAAAATCAATTCCAAAGGACTCCTTGTTACCAGATTACTTGCTAAAACCACAGGATCAGGAGAATATGGGCTTGTTGTACTTCGAGCAACTTTTCCAAGAGCTTTACCGGAGCAGTTAGAAGCTGTTGCTCAACGGAATTTTTTGGCTTGGGATAAAAGCTCAATTGCGGCAGTCTCTTCTGTGGATGAGCTTCACTTTAAAATAACTCAACTTGCCAGAGCCTTTGCTGAATTGTAGCAAGCCATCTTCATCAACGTACGAGGGAAGTTATTGTTCCGATACATCTAGTATTAGCTTCACGTGTTACAATTCGGGCACCCACCCGAATCATCTCAGGACCCTTCTTGAATACCATTCGAACTCGGGCAATATCACCAACGACAAGATACTCCTTATCAAAAATTTGTTCATAGATAACAGGTTGTTGAATTGTTGCGCTATGAAATACTGGTTCATAGCCTGGTCGAATTCGAGTCGGATGTCTTGTCACGATAATCATTGCATCGAAGACTTGAACTGCTCTTGTTTCAGCATCTTTATCACAAATTATTTGGCCTCGACGTACTTTTTGAGGGGGTAGACGTTTAAGATCAAATCCAAACACGTCACCAGCTTTTACTCGTTCAACTCGTTTTTTAAACACCTCAATTGAGCCAATACGTCCAGGCATAAATCGCCCGTCTTTATCAGGTCCACATAAAATTGTCTGTCCCGGTTTGAAAATTCCTTCTTGAACTGTTCCCGTGGTTACAACATTGGTTCCTCGTATTCCTCGATACACTTTATCCACATAGGCAAAAGCTGGCTTTTCAACGCGTTCATCCGGAATTCGCGAAGGAAGGACGACCAGAATCTTTTGTAAAAGATCTAGCCCTTCCCCAGTTACACAACTAACCTCTATTATTGGTACGATTACTCGATGACCAATTTCTCGACAAATAATTGGAATGTCGTCTTCACGGGTAATGCGAAGTGGAACATGTCCGATTTCTTTAATTGTTTCAAAAACAAGGCTCCGGACGTGATTTCGTGTTGCTTCATCACATTCATCGACCTTATTGACTACCACAAGAAAAGGAAGTTGTTGGTTAGAGATTAAAAGAAGATGTTCTCGGGTGATATCATCCAGTCGAAGAA
>CAYFXY010000014.1:9949-12013 GCA_964347205.1 uncultured archaeon | reverse complement strand
TACGTTGCTCTTCTGCCACTGAAAGTTTGTATTCATCTTGGCATGGAACAAGCACCATACTATATTGGGCTGAAGCTCCGAGCACACTTCGTATCATTGTCTTTGCATATTCTTTATGGCCAGGGGCATCGAAAATCGTTATTATACGATTGGCCTGATCTAATATCCGCGCCCTTTTTGATTTATCTAGGGGTGCTTGCATTGGTATGAAATCGCCCTTTTTGTCAACGGCTGCAAAAGTAACGTGAAGATCTGCTGTTTGTCCCCGTTTCAATTCTTGAGGGTAGGTTAGAAGTACAGCTCGCGCTTGTCCGCTTCCATCATCGAGTTGACACTGAATAAACACTCCTGCTAGCGTTGTTTTTCCACTATTGACTCGACCAACAAGATTGATGCCTAACGTTTCAGGGACAATTGGGGTAACAATCCGTGCAAGCGTGGAACTTACTACAATCCCCTTTTTTGTATGAATCAACGTTTGTTCAAGAATCTCGATACCTGCCTCTTTACAAAGCATCTGAAGAATGCCTTGGCTTGACTCCGCCTCTTCATTGGTGAGTCCAAACACTTCCCATTTCTTTCCATGCAGATCTTCAATACCAATTACAAACTGCCCTTCGCCTTCACTAGTAATTAATTTCAACTGAGCAATTAGTTTTGCACGACGATCCCCTCGGCCATCCCGTTCAGTTAAGATCCGCTTGAATTCAGTATTACGGGTTTCTCCATTCGCTAAAAGCTGTTCAAGATTCAAATCGGTTGGCACGCAGATACCACACTGAGTTGTATTTACCTACTCAAACTAACACAAATGTTCAAATATCAGCCTTTTGTTTCGGTTTCAATATTGTTGGGGAGTAATCGTTCTTGAATAAGATAAGAAATAATGGGTGTCAATGAAGAAAACACTGCCACAGCCCCTTCGGCTAACAGCTCTTCCTTTGTTCGAAGTTTTGATTGTCGGGCAATGCACCTAATCCCGCGTTTTTTCGCGGTCATCACATCAACAGTCGAATCACCAATCAAAATAGTTTGGGCAGGGTCCACGTTGAAATAATTTAGAATAAAATCCAATCCTTCAATCGACGGCTTCATGTGCGGAGCTTCATCTCGGGTGATTAAAAGATCCACGTAGTGTTTTAAATTATGTTTTGCTAACAGATACTCTGCGACCTCGCGATTATCATTTGTGAGCACAGCTATTTGCATGTGTCGGTTTTTAAGTTCTTGAAGTGTTTCTATTGCCCCAGGTACTAGTTGGGCTTTCTTTGCGCCTTCCCATTCAAGTTTCATTGCCGCAGCGTAGACTTTATCGCGTATCTCACTAATTTCTACTGGTGACATACCCTGTTTACCCGCATAAGCAAAAGCGCTCCGGAGTAGATCTTGGGTACTATTCATCGGAAGAACGTCAAGAGGGAACCCTTGCTCTATAAGAAGATCTCTTATCACTCGACGCATAGCATGAAAATCAATCTCTGCTGTTACTAAGGTGCCATCTAAATCAAATATGACAAGCCGAATTGCCACGCTAGGTCCCTCATAAATATTCGCAACATAGGTGAGGTAAAGGAGGCTAGAGTTCGGTAAAACTTTTAACAGTTTTACTGTTTAGCTTTTTCACTACTGCAATTAATAGGTCAATTGTTTTTTCGACATCATCTAAGTTTAAAATTCCAGTATGACTATGAATATGTCGAGTTGGTACACCAACCACTAGACTAGGACATCCTGCTCGATCGATATGAATCACCCCTGCATCAGTACCGCCCCCATAGGCGTGACTTAATTGATAAGGGATTTTTTCCTTTTCTGCGATTTTAGTGACAAAATCTAATAAAGGCTGGTTGGGAATCATGGAACGATCCATAGTACAAATTGCGGGGCCTTTACCTAATTTCGTTGCTGCCTCCTCGGGTTTGATTCCAGGCATATCCCCAGCAATATCAACTTCAATTGCAAATCCAACATCTGGTTCAATGACATGCGCCGTTGTACGAGCTCCTCGAAGTCCTACTTCCTCTTGGACAGTGGCTGCTCCAATTACTGTGTTTGGGTGATCGA
>CAYFXY010000014.1:7643-9939 GCA_964347205.1 uncultured archaeon | reverse complement strand
TCCTTTAACTGACGTACAACTTCCATTGCCACAAAAGTTCCAAGTCGGTCATCAAAGGCTTTTGCGGCTGCAAGTTTTTTATCACGAATAAGGCGAAAGGTTGTATCTGGTACGACGGGATCACCTATCCGAATTCCCATTTCTTTAATGTCATCTTCTGAAGATGCTCCGACATCAATGAACATGTCCTTCAATTCAACCACTTTCTTTCGTTCATCTGGTCGAAGAAGGTGGGGAGGTTTAGCTCCAAAAACACCAAAGTACAAATCTTTGTTGCGATTTCGTAATTTAACCTTTTGTCCTAAAATTACCTGACTCCACCAACCTCCCAACGGATTTACTTTGATGAATCCCTCTTTTGTGATACCTGAAACGATAAATCCCACCTCATCAATGTGGCCTGCGAAAAGTATCCTTGGGCGTTCAGCGGTTCCCTTTTTGATGAAATGCACACTCCCAAGTTTATCGATAGTAATCTCATCAGCAATCGGACGCATTGTTTGAGCAACAATTGTTGAGACATCGCGTTCAAAACCACTGGGACCAAAAGAATCGACAAGAGTTTGTAATAATTCAACACGCATTTTATTCATAAGTGGCACCTTCCACGACTTCTTATTAAGAGCTAGATAAGTTTTTTTCAGAGTGCAAAACATTTGTTATAAGCGTTTTTTTCAAGAAGAAACAGGTTTATTCACTATAAACGAACAATTCTGACAATAAGGAGTGTTCATCGAACATGACGTTGACTGTTGAAAAACTCGTCAAGTTAATTGATCATACTAGACTCAAACCAGAAACAAAACAAGTAAAAATTCAAGAGCTCTGTGAAGAAGCTTTAGCATATGAATTTGCGTCTGTGTGCATTAATCCAGCCCATGTCGAATACGCTGCCGAGCTCTTACGCAACTCTACGGTGGATGTATGTTGTGTGGTTGGCTTTCCCCTGGGTGCTACTTTATCTGAAGTGAAAGCCTTTGAAACTAAGGAAACCGTTCGAACGGGCGCTACTGAGATTGATATGGTGATCAATGTCGGTGCCTTGCGCGATAAGAATTATGATTTGGTTAGGGCTGATGTCGAATCGGTTGTCAGTGCTGCGGGTGACGCCATTGTGAAAGTAATTCTAGAAACTGGCTTTTTAGTTGATGACGAGAAAAGGCAGGGGTGTCTATTAAGTAAAGAAGCAGGTGCGAAATTTGTAAAAACTTCTACTGGATTTGGACCAATGGGTGCGACACCTTATGATGTTCGATTGATGCGTGAAACGGTGGGAAATAAAATGGGGGTTAAAGCAGCTGGTGGCATAAGAGATTTCAAAGACGCTCTACGCATGATCGATGCGGGTGCCAATCGGTTAGGCACCAGTTCCGGAGTTGCCATTGTTGAAGGATATCGGTGGGCTGGTTATAGTGATACTTGGTTACAACCAGATAGGCCTTGTTGGACGTGTCCAAGTCGTCAAGCGAGTTTAGCCAAGCAACCCAAAGAGGTGTATCTCTGGTATAAGCAAAGATGTGTGACTTGCCCACACCGTGACCAAAACATCTTCAATGATTAGGAGGTCATCGAATGTCTGATTCAATTTCACAACCATATACAGACACAAAACTACTCTGGATATCACTTTCAAAACGAAAATCAAAGGAAATAACATTACCATCTGAACTTTTTACACAATTTCTCGGAGGACGAGGGATTGGTGTTAGATTAGTTTATGATCATGTTACACCAGCTGTTTCGCCCTTGGATCCGGAGAATATCTTAGTATTTTCAATCGGACCTTTGACAGCAACTTCTGTACCTACTGCAGGTCGATTTGTTGTGACGACTAAATCGCCCTTAACTGGTACAATGTTTGATTCTCATTGTGGTGGTTATTTTGGACCACAATTACGACGGGCAGGATATGCTGCACTTATTCTCGAAGGGCGTGCCTCCTCTCCGTTGTACCTTTGGGTCGATGATGGGGATATTCAATTTCGATCAGCAAAAGATGTTTGGGGAATGGAAGTTAGCCCCGCTACGGACTTTCTTCGAGATGAAACAAATGATAAAGCTCAAGTCGCTTGTATTGGACCTGCGGGAGAAAATCAGATTAGTCTTGCTGCTATTATGAATGATAAACATCGTGCTGCCGGTCGAGGCGGGGTGGGTGCAGTAATGGGCTCTAAGAACTTGAAGGCTCTAGTTCTTCATGGGACGAAAAAAGTATTGGTAGCAAATCCTGAACAGCTCGACATGGTTGTTACACGAGTTCGACGATTGATCAAAAAGGATTCAATAACCAACAAAT
>CAYFXY010000014.1:1565-7633 GCA_964347205.1 uncultured archaeon | reverse complement strand
CCAACAAATCATTGCCTGTTTATGGAACCCCCGTCTTAGTTAACCTGATTAACGAGTATGGAATGTTGCCAACTCATAACTTCCAAGAAGGTACCTTTAACGACGCTGAAGGAGTATCCGGAGAAAAACTCTTAGAACGGCTCTTTGTTAAGAAATATCATTGTTATGGTTGCCCTATTGGCTGTGGTCGAATCTCACGTGCTTATGGAGAAGAGGGAGGAGGACCGGAATATGAAACTTTGTGGGCACTTGGACCACAATGTGGTATTAACGATCTTGAATGGCTAACTAAAGCTAATTATCGGTGTAATGAGTTAGGGATGGATACAATCTCAGTAGGAAGTACACTCGGTTGTGCGATGGAGTTAGTGCAAAAAGGCAAAATTGATGCTAATTTAGAGTTTGGCAAAACCGCTGGGTTGCTTGAACTTCTTGATGATATTGCCTTTGCACGAGGGTTGGGTAAGGAACTTGGGGAAGGATCAAAATCCTTGGCTATACGGCATAATTTGCCCGAGTTAGCAATGCAGGTGAAAGGTCTTGAAATTCCTGCTTATGATCCCCGCGGGGTTCAAGGACATGCTTTAGCCTATGCTACCTCAAATCGTGGCGGGTGTCATTTACGAGCATATTTAATTGGTCCTGAGATCCTTGGTTCTCCCGTTTTAGTGGATCGAGATCGAACTGAAGGGAAAGCAGAATTAGTGATTCTTTTCCAAAATCTTTCTGCAGGAATGGATTCACTCGTGCTCTGTCGCTTCACTACTTTTGCATTCAGTGTTGAAGATTACGCTGATTTGGTCTCCGCCGCAACAACACTCTCGCTAACCGGAAGAGATTTCCTTGGAATTGGTGACCGAATCTGGAACTTGGAGCGCCTGTTCAATCTCCGAGAAGGATTTACTGCAAAAGATGATCAACTTCCTCCACGATTCTCATCACCACTCCCCGAGGGTGGGTCTCGTTTCCGAATCGCACACCTTGAGGAGATGCTACCCCAATACTACCAACTTCGGGGATGGGATAAAAATGGCCAGCCCACAAAATCACAACTCAAGAAACTTAATCTCTAATTCAATTAAAGTTAGAACCACCTTCTAGGATACTAGATAGGCCGAAGGCTTTTTTCTTACAAGAAGCTAAGGCGAGCTATTCACAAAGAGGGTTCCCCAATGTCAGAAATGGATGACGCTCGTTCGCTTTCAAACCGTCTAGCTCGGGTTCTTTCACTACTTTTATCTCCACCAATAATCGCTCTGGGAACAGTTATGATCTTTGGATTCTTTTCTCCAATAGGAACGGGACTGTTACAGCCTTGGCAATCGTTTCTGCTTGGGCTTGCTTTTGTTGCTATAGGTCCGATTCTTCCATTATCTACTATGGTAGCATTTGGCAAACTCACTTTTGATGTCAAAAACCGACGTGATAGGCCACTACTCTATCTTGCAGCCATTCTCGTGTATCTAGCCGGTGCCTTTCTTGCATGGTTTTATCAAAATCATATTATGGCGGTAATTGCCATTGCCTATGCCGCAGTAACATCCGCTATTGCTATAACCAGTCTGTTTTGGAAAGTTTCCGCCCATTCTGCTGGTGTTGCTGGACCCATTACTGGATTAATCTGGGTGTTTGGTCTGCTATTCTATCCATTCCTAATTTTAGCTGGAATTGTTGCTTGGGCTCGATGGACACAAAAGCTTCATACAATTGCTCAGTTACTAGGTGGAATTTTAACTGCAATTATTGTAACTGCATGTGTTTATTGGCTTTTATGGGGATTTCCCGCAGTGTCCATAACTGTTTGAGAGGCTAGGGAATTTGGATATTCAGAGAAATTGTTTCCGGATATCCTGGAGATAACGCTGCTTCGTAAATCAAAATGCCTTTGGCATCTCGTTGTTCTGCTATTACGGGTCGTCGGGGCAAATGAACTTGGGCTCCTGCGAGTTGTATCACTACACCTTCAGTGTTCTGTGATAAAGCTTCAATTGCATGTATTTGGAATGTTATTGATGCAGTGAGCTCTTCTGATGAAAACAACCAAAAACCAATCGTGACACTCTTTTCTTTGGGGTCTTGAAGAGTGAGCCAAGTATTCAACTTCTCACTTTCATATATCGTATAAAGGATTGGGGTTTCATCATACCAAATTAAGTCCTTGGGCTTCTGTGAGGGTCTTAGGTATGGAACGCTTCTGCTTTTCTTTAATGCTAGTCCTTCGACTGCAACTTCTGGTTCCACTTGAAGGTTAACGCGAAAATGTTCATCTGCAAGGGTGAAAATCGTTTCAACATCCTCTAGCCTGAATCCAGAATTAAGAACCGAGTCTTCGCCGAGTTGATATGCCCATCGTCGATTGAGTTGTTGTGCTAGCTTTGCTTGTTCTTGGGAACCTACTTCGCTTGCTTCATGCAAAATCTCTGTTAGTCGCCCACGTAACCTATCTAAGGACTTCTCATCTCTACTGAGGATAGAAAAACTGAGAGGGACTTGTACATTGAGAATCCGTTCTGCGTGCATTTGATTTGCTAAATCCGTCATTTCAGCGCTTCGTAATGCAGCTATTCCTTCCTCATAAGTCTCATTCCATTCCTCAAAAATTGACAATTGGGCAGTTATCGTTGGTGTTACAATAAGGCGAGCGCGACTCAACTGATTATATTGAGAAATTACTGCCTTAATATCAGAGGGGTCTCCTTTGTTCGTTGCTACGCGAAGCGCTTTCTGAATTTGGGTAGCGGCTCTTCTTAGTAAGCGTAAACGCTGGTTGTTGGAATATGTAATGGTTGCGAGTTGTGCGGTTGCTGTTCCAGCGGCACTTAGAGCAAGGATTTGATTGCTTGTATCTCCTCGGTTTTCTGCGGCTTTTGATAACGTTTGTGCCAACTGCTCGCTTTGAGTAAGTATTTGTTCCCATCGTGAATCGTCTGTGGGGCGTTCATCATGAACCAGGGCGTTTATATTTCGGAGTAAAAGGAAGGCAAATGGATAAGTTTGGTTCTCTAATTTGCTGGGTGTCGGCATAAAGGTGAAGGTTTTTTCAGCGAAATCAAGGGCGTCTTCTTTCAATTTCTGAATTTCTTGTGGTTCTTTAAGGTTAATGATTCGTTGTAGTATTATCCATACAAGAATTGAACCCGCTTTCAGTGCCTGTATATGTTGCTTTCCCCTTACTTGGGCTAATAAGGCTGTTGTAGCGAAATCTTCAAGTTTGTCAAGTTCTTTTTCAGGAAATGAAACAGCGATTTTTCCCAATGGATTAGGAACGATTTTTGAAAGTAATAATTGTAACGCTAACTGGGCTCTTAACGCCTGATCTTTCGTTTGGAAATAAAGTTGCTCATTGAGTTGATGACTTTGATTGATAAGTTGATGCGCGACGTCACTCAAAGATTCAGTTGGAAACAGCACTAAACGTTGAGCTACATTAGAAACAATTTCTAAATCGGGTTCAGATATTTTCGTAGATGGCGTTTTTTGTGGGATGAGTTGAAATGCATATTCCGCAGTCTTATTCAGTAATGTGGTTTTTTCATCATCTGTAGATGCTTCAATAAGGCGCAACATTGCGGAAATAAGCTCGCGATTGAGTTCTTGATAAGTTTCTGAAGATGCACCGAGTTGTTGTAGTTGTTTAACTGCGATTTGTTGAAATTTAACATGTAATTTGGCGAGATTATACCGCTTTTCATTAGTTGTCAATTGTGTCAATAAATGGGTTGTACGGTTGTCAAATCGGTTTGAGAGTCTTAAAATTAGGTTTTGGTCTACAGGTCGATCGAGTAATGGAATTGTTCGTATGAGGGTCTTTAAAGCACCGGTGACGGCTTCTTCGAGGGTTTCATGGGGTTCGTTTGGAAATTCGCCTAGTAGATGAAGAATGTGTTCTAGGCGTTTAACAATACCACTTAGATTATCTTGTGCTCGGAAATGAAAGATTGCTGTTCGAGCAAAACGTAAGCTTCGTAACAGATCATCGCCAAGTACGTGACCTGTTCTGGTTTGTGCCAGCTCAAACCAAGTTTGACTTGCCCGTGAAGCAAATTTTGCTACTAAGTATGCGTCGTTGAGTTCTACAGCCGCGTTCATTGCCGTTGTGATATGCTTAAGCTGTGATTGCCGCAATTTCTTAATTGTCATCGTTTGCTGAATTCGATCTTTCAGATGTTGTTCGCTGATATCTAACACCTTCAAAGCATCTTTTGCTTGGAGAGCAGTTAGAATCATCTTTCCTTTTTCTTCCCCCCTCTGTTCCATTGTCTGATGGAGTGTTTTCCATTGCTTAGTAAGCCTTCGTAAATGGACGACACGTTTTGTTGGTTCATCATCAGCTTCCAATGCGAGAAGGATGTTTTTTGCCTTGGCGGTATGATACGCTAGAAGTGAACTCCGTTGGAATCTTTCCGAAAACTTTACGATCTGTTCTAATTCTGCATTGAGTATTGAATCCGGAATGATAAGTAGCCGATGAAACAGTATCTGGAGTAGCATTTCAATGGTTGGTGCCTTAGCGGTCTCTAAATTTTCTAAAATTGTAGCTAGGGCCGAGGATTCAAGAGCTATAAGCTCGTTTCGGTGATCCCCTTCTGGAACAGAACCTAGCAACCAATGGACTTTCCACAATAATCCGATTGGTTCAGCCTTACGTTTTGCGGTAATATCCGCGAGGATGCGTTCCATGTGACGGCGACTGAATTGTCGCGCTTCTAAGATGTCGCGAATCGAAAGGTTAGTTGCTTTAGCTAATAATATGGCATCCTGTAACTTGTTCTCTGAGATAAACAACTGAGCTATGTCAGTGATACCGTGGGCTTCGATTTTTTTCCGCAGTGTAGCTGGTAGGTTAGTAATGTCTACCAATGGAATCGAAGGATCAGCACCACCCATGTTCTTCACCAACTCCTTTGGGTAGGAGAGGAAAACGTGCATAAGAAAGAAGTCTGCAGTTTAAAGTTGCAAACCTCTTATGCCCCTATTGCGTCTATTTCAATAAAACGCTATAAGTGTAGAAGTAATTAGAGAAGTAAAAAGTTATGCACCAGATTTCAGACACCAAATCTCAAGGTATTTCTATTCATCTTCGTAAGTCCTTTGAAAGGAAACTTCTTTGAATATAGTTAATCGTATCCGAAGTCCACTAAACACTACAGCGGGTCGTCCGTGGTTCACTAAAGAGGATTTCTGTGCGTAAATCAATATCACTGCCCCTTTATGTCTCCTTTATTGTAATTACGTCAACTATTTCTCGTCGACTATGAACTCATGCAAGATTTGGTTATCTGGTTTTTTCTCTTGCAGATTCGGTGCGGTTGTTTAAAATCGAACTCATTTTGGCGATAGTTTCATCCGGAAGTTTTTCGAAGAGGACCTTTGGTTTGGGTAATGAATTTTTTGTAGTAAATGGTTTCAAGCATTCTTCAATTTTGATTTCATGAACGATACCCCGTTGGCCAAGTTGTTGCCAGAGTTGTTCAGCAACTTGGGGGATTACTGGCTCAATTAGAATAGCGATAGCTTTCAAGAGTTGTAAACATTGAAACAAATCCTTTTGGCATTGGTTTGGATTTTCTTTGATGGATTTCCAAGGTTCAGATTGTTGGAAAAATACGTTGCCTTGAGTGGCAAGCTGAATTGTGGAATCTACAGCTTCTTTGAAGCGAAAATTGTTAATTGCTTTTTGAATTTCCTGAAGAGCTTTGGATATTTGCTCCTTTATTTTTGGTGTAATAACTCCTTTTGGAGGTTTTTCAAAATTCTTGTGTATAAATAATAAGACTCGATATGCGTAGTTTCCAAGAATTCCCACTAATTCGTTATTTACCTTTGTTTGAAAATCCTTCCAGACAAAGTCAAGATCTTTAGTAAACCCAGTATAGGAGAGGATGTAGTATCGAACTGTATCAAGGTCGATTCCGTTTTGGATGAAATCTTCATCGATGTCGATTACAAATCCTCGGCTTTTGGATAGTCCATGTCCCTCAACTTTGACCATGCCACTTGCTACAATAGCGTAAGGTGTATTATAACCAACACCTTTCAGAATTGCGGGCCAGAAGACAGCGTGATGA
>CAYFXY010000014.1:0-1555 GCA_964347205.1 uncultured archaeon | reverse complement strand
TAAACGATATCTGCACCAATAAAGTGGATGAGTTTTCCATTTCGAATCCAATAGTCTTTCCAATCTGCTTCGGTTTGGCGGGAAAATTCTTCCGTAAACGAAATGTATCCCGCGTAGTTTTCTGCCCACACATACAGAACCAAATCTTCATCACCAGGATACGGAATACCCCATTTCAAATCACGTGAAATTCCCCAGTCTTTTAGTCCTTGTCGGATCCATCCTAATGCATAATTTTTTGCCAGAGGTGTCCCTTTCAATTGCTCATTGAATTTTTTTAGAAAATCCGTGAACATGGGAAGTTTGAGAAAATGATGTCGGGTTTTTCGTTTCGATGCTGAAGATCCACACGTGATGCAACGTGGGTCAAGTAATTGATCTGCATCAAGATATCTTTGGCAACCTTGGTCACATTCGTCGCCTCGGGCTTGCGCTCCACAAAATGGGCAGGTCCCAACAAGAAATCGGTCGGCAAGGAAGGTCTTACAGGTGTTACAATAAGGAAGTTCTATTTCGCGAGTTTCGACATATCCATTTGCTTCAAGAGTTCGAATAATTGTTGATGCCCTTTGATAATGATATGGTGCTTCGGTAGTTCCGTATAGATCAACACCAATGTTCATTTTTTCGAATATGGTTTTGTAATGCAAATGATACTTGTCTACCAACTCCTTAGGAGTAATACCCGCCTGTTCAGCCGCGAGTTCAATTGGTGCACCATGAGTATCCGATCCACAAACAAAGATAACATCGAATCCAAAATGCTTCAGGTATCTTACGTAGGCGTCACCAGGGATGTATGTGCGCAGATGACCGATGTGCGCGGGCCCATTTGTATAAGGCAACCCACAGGTTACGAGAATTTTATCTGACTTTTTCAAATCCATGAAGATCCCTCCAGAAATTCAAATATGAGCCTAAGCCCTGAAGCTAGACAATCTTGATTTTGTTTCAAATGCATTTACTATGTTTTGAAGGTTTTTATCAAACCTACTTTGTTCTAGTTAGTGACTTTAATTTCAGTATCAACCAGGTCTAGATTGAATTATAAGGATGTTAAACGGTTACTGAACTGTAGATTGATAGTGTTGGAGGTTCCCATCTAATGACCTTACAAGCAATTATCCTAATTGACGTTGATCCGCCTCTTACTGATCAGGTATATAATACCTTGAAGGATTTACCTGATATCAAGGAAATCTCCTCAGTATATGGCATACATGACATCTTCTGTCTTATTGAGGTAGCAGATGAAGAGAAATTGAATGATTTCATTTTCAAGAAGCTTCGCCCAACAGAGGGGGTTAAAGAAACGCTTACACTCATGGTCTCCAATAGTATCCGAAAAGATTAGATTTACACATTTGAAATTTAATTTTTTAATTCTTGGAACAAAAAGTTCCACTTTGAATCTGAGCAAACAAACAAAATTTTGCATTTTGATTGAGTAGTTTATATAATTTCTAATGAATCCTTTTCGTGAAGGAAGCGAAGGGATTTGATGTAATGTTGTGTCCGCATCGTTCCTCGCCCTCCCCTCGCTCCCCCTCCCTTA
>CAYFXY010000013.1:30645-44266 GCA_964347205.1 uncultured archaeon | reverse complement strand
TTGCATTAATTGGATCACAATTGGGAAGGACTACCCAAGAAAAAGAACTCTTGTTTGCTCTCAGTGCTGGAACACTTTATGGAATTGCCTCCATTTTTCTTAAAGCCATGACAATTGAAGTTATCCAAGTACTTGGCTATTTTAGCATCCTCGATCCAGTCTCGCTCCTAATTTTATTAACTCGCCCTTCTTTTTGGTTATACGTCGCCAGTTCCCTTATTGCCTATTTTCTTCTTCAATGTGCTTACTCACATCGCCGCGTCTCGATTGCTTTTCCAGTAAATAACTCACTTTCGACCATCGTTCCTATCATTGTTGCAGTGCTCGTATTTGGGGATTCTCTCCTCTCCCCAATCAATGGATTTCTTCTATTCCCCTTCTCCTATTTTCGAATCATCGGAATTTTTGCAATAATCGGTAGCATCTTCTTACTTCGACGATTTCAAGGGCAATCATTCTGATAATAACTTATTAATTGACAACACATTAATCGATAATAACAAGGGTTTTGAAGAGACCCGTTTGGAGGCAGAAATAAAAGGACTTTCAGAGGAAGCGAAACATCTCCTTGCTTTAATGCATTTATAATAACGGGTGTGTCTTGATGCGACGCTTCTTATCGCAATTAGGCGAAACACAGCGAGCTGGCTACGAATTTATTAGGGGTGGACCAGTTGTTCTCAAACGGTGTGACATTAATTCGGTTATGCCCTCATCAGGAAAAATCCTAAATGAACGACGAATTCGAGAAGCCCTTCGAACTTCTATTGAACTCCGCAAAGCTGGTGCTGTGGCTATTACTGATGGATCTCATCAATCACGAATCGGGAAATCAGACTTTTACCCTACAATCGAACATTCTCGAGTTATGAATCGTATTTTAGAAGAAGAGCATCCCAACGACTTTGAGAACTGGAAATACGTCTTCAATGAATCCTGCTGGGGAGTATCTCAATTTGAATATCTAGCTCGTGGATGCAATGTCCTTAGTAACAATATTCGATTTGCTACATGGGAACTCAATACGCCTCCTAATCTCGAAATTATCCCTCCAGTTCGGTTAATTCAGAAACTCCAAAAAGCAGGTCATCAGATTGCTTATGTACAAGACGCCTTTGCTTCCGCTCATCGAGGAGGTAATAAAAGAGATACATCCATGTATGAACTTCCTACCTTTCTTAAAACTCAAGGTATCGAAGTCTTTCCTTCGCGACATTTTGTGGAAGAGATGCAAAAATATGCCACTGTAAATGAGCTGATTCATCAAAGCAAGAAAGTGGTCGTTGCGTTATTTGGTGCCAAAGTTAAAGACTACTTGGATGTATTAACGCTCTATGAAAAACAAGATAACATTGAATTCATTGCAGGGTCGTTACTCACACTTATTTTCCTGAAAAGTCAAAATCCCTCTCTTGATTTTGGAGTAAACGAAGAACGATTCTTCAAAGACATTGGCAAGACTGAATTAAAGCAATTCAATCAACACTTTGACCCCGCTCGTATTCATTTGGCTCAAGATCTCCTCCTATCCACAGCAGACGAAGTTACAACCATGGCCCTCACACCCCAAACTACACTTCGTAAAGACGTTCAAGGCATAGGTCCTGATAGTGTTTCATTCTTTTCTGATGTTGTTGCGGGAGCCCAATTGTTCATTATCAATGGCTGTCCCTTTAACATCAACCGTTTTGACGAATTTGGACAACCATTTAAAGAGTTCATGACAAATGTTCGAAAACACAATGGTGATCTTACTATCTATGAGTGTGGAGGAGATGCTATAACAGCCATTGAATTCACAGGGGTGTCCACTAATATCAGTTCCACAGCAGGAAAGCTTGGGCTATTGGCACCAATGATCGAGTCTGAAGAGGATTTGCATAAGTTTGCCCCCTCCGTTTTACCATTTCTTTAACCCTAATTGGCGTTTACACTGAAATTAAAGCAAGGTTTTAACGCAATTGAACTTTAAGCTATTCAGTAGGTCGTCCACAATATCCACAGAAAATGGCATTTGGAGTTAAGGGAGCTCCACAATGATAACAAAACCCAGTCCGAATCGGTGTGGGTGGTTGCGCACTTGGTTCTACATCTGGAGATTCCCTTGAAGGGCGTGACCTCAGAATAAGTGGTTCCTTCGGGGGAATGTATTCAAGCGTTTCTGCTGGGCGTCTTCGGCGTTGAATTTGCCAGCAGATAAATAGAACCGCAATGAGAATAACTGCGGCTGCAATGATAAGCCAAACGGTTAGCCCTATTCCTGAGATAATAAACGAATAATATGCACCAGAATTATCATCAGAAACAGTTCTACCACCTGCATCGGTAACCGCAACATAATATGTGACGGTAACTCCTGGTAAAAATGTACCAATAACCCCTCGCCACTCACTTCCACTAATGTTGGTCATATCAACATGATACCACCGGGTATCCCCTTGGCGTTGATAGAAGATTGTCGCATTTACAATCCATGTGTCATCTGTCGCTTCTAGATTCACTGTAATTGGATCACCAAAACCAGGAATGTCGGGCGAATGACTAACTGCGGTGATATTCGGAGCAGCTAAATCAACAACGAAGATGGATTGAATGCTTAGCCGACGACCCGTACCAGCTAATTCCATAACAAGCGTGGCATTGTGTAAGCCGGGAGTTACCCCTGAGACTGCTTGGCTTGTACCCAATCCTGTATAGTTCAAAACGCCATCAAAATATAGTTCATAATGATCAATACCCGGACCCGCTGCACTACCTGTCCACTCAATTGTGAAACTTGGACTCAAAATTGCACTCCCATCTAAGGGTGTAATAAATTCCATGAATGCTCGAATTATCGACACATTGTAGGAAGATCCCACCGCGTTTTCAACTACCATTGAAAATTGTCCTGAGGATGATACATATGAATTAACTTCACCGAGTCCAATTCCAAAAGCGCCATCACTTTTTGAAGGAGTCATCGGGTGCGAATCAATTACTTTAACAATTCCATTACCTGATTGAAGAGTCTCATCAATATAGGTAAGCACTACTCCTTCGCCACCAGCGCCAATCCCCGGTAAAGACGCATCATATCCGATTTTCCGGCGAACCTCCAACAAGTAGTACCGCTGAGAAGTAACATTTATTCGAACTAGGTGAACTCCCGAAGTAGGAAGTTCTAGGGGATCAATCACTGTAGTTAAATCCGTGCCCACTTCCCTAATCCGACTGCCATTTATCCATCCTAATTCTGCTTTACTCCACCCCATCATATGTGACGGCTGATCTCCAACACCCAAGGGACCATTCCAAGAACCCTTTGCCATTAGGCCCCAGTATCCAACATACTCGGCTCCTGAATATGTTACATCATACAAATCCGGTAGACCCAAATCATGGCCAAACTCATGGGCCAGCACACCTACATAAGAGGGGTCTCCTGGAGTGCTCTGTTCAGGACTAACCGATGCACGAGTAATACTTACGCCATCATTGGTTGGAATATTGAAATTCCACCATTCACTCGACCAATAATCTTTCCAGTCATGACTTAGTTCTTGCCCTTCTCCGGCATGAATGATTGTTACCCCATCATATAGTGTGAAATCTACTGTAGGATCGGCTAATGATATTGCATCTTGAACCATGTCAAACTTAGGATCGCTTGGGAATGAGGTTCCATCAACATAATATTCGCGTGCTTGACCAAGACTAAGCCAATTCGTTGCAACCCCGTCAACCTGTGTTAGGCCATATGAAATCTCATCATAGTAGTTATCGAGTTCGTTGATTGCATTATTCCGCACTTGACTAGGGCTAAAGATGCTCGTCTCATCAGTAAATTCAACCAAAATGACAATCAAATTATAAGTGCCAATAGCCTGTCGAGAGGAATAGGAAACGTCGAGGGGACGAGGTCCATCAATGCCCACGCGTGCCGCAATGGGCATTGAAGCAGGAGCGATATTAGCAAAATTAGTAGCTATATTCAGTGTAATTGAACTCAAGGGGAATGACAATGAAATTGATAAAACCAGAATTATGAGCAGCGTTGAAGTGGTTTTGTGTTTTGGACTGAAAAAATGGATTATTTTCTTCACCTCTATAGCCTAACTTCTCCTGTTGAGTAAATTTGCAAACTTGTCTTTCTTGTCTAGTACTCGATGTTCTATGAAACCTCTTGAAATCCCAGTCATAAACTTTCGCTTCTATCAAATATCACAATAAATTAGCTATTTCCCTCGCAATGAGCTTCGGGCAAAGAAGAAAGGGAATGCGATTATTTTCGTTTCTTCGATAGTTGTTCAAACATGACTTGAGCCAAAGTTGTGAAAGCTGTAGTAACATGGTGACCCGTTTTCGCTGAGGTCTCATTATAACTGAAAAGACCTAGATCCTTCACAATTTTTTCTCCTTGTTGTGGAGATATTTTTCGGTTCTTCTCAAGATCCGCTTTGTTCCCTAACAGCATTAGTGTTGGCTCAGGGCCAACAGCTTCCCGAAATGCGTTAACCCACCGTGGAATTGTTTCTAAAGTTTGGGGTCGGGTTAAATCAAATACAAGGATTCCACCAGAAGCGCCTTGACAATAACGTGTTCGCAAATCCTGAAAGATATCTTGACCTGCCAAATCCCAAATTAGTAATTTGAAGAGCTTGTCATCTATTTTTGCATCATAGGTGCTGATATCAATGCCTAATGTACGATGGTATTCCCGTTGGAACTTACCTGTTACGTATTTGGTTACAAGACTTGTTTTACCAACTGCTTCTTCTCCGAGGGTCACAATTTTATAAACGGCTGTAAATCGTTTTTCTTCATCAGGTATTCTTGAACTCACTGCTCAACCTCCATACCGCCAAAATGGAAACCTTAGCCATATATTTGTAAGTTTCCTTATAAGAGTGTTTGAGGCTTATCCACATAAAACTTCCTACGCCTAATTATGGACCTAGCATTTGTTTTAATTTCTGTTCAAAGGTATCATAGAGTTCAAGGAGCTGATCTCCCAGCTCAGTCAGTACTGTACCTCCCACGCCATCTCGATGGCCTCTGCGTTTCTCCACAATTGGGGCACCCAAACGGTTCTCAACTTTTCGAAGATATCCCCACGCAAATCGGTAGGAGGGCACTTCCATCTCTCCTAAATCATCTTTGGGAATAGCCTGCACAGCTTGACTGATAGATCCATGTTGGCTAATACCTCGTAAAAGTAAAGCTCCCCCACGCCCTAAGATTAATTTGCCTTTAAATTCTAACCAGAGTTTAGCTTTCGGTTTCAATTCTCGAATTAGTGATTGTGTATTGATTGGCATTTCTGTATGCTCCCTATCGAATTAATACTGCTTTTTGCCCCATGAAGACTTTAGCGTTAATACCTGTATTGATTCAACTCTACCTCATATAACTAATGTAAGGAGTTCCTCATTCTCCAAAAGCTCTTAACTTAACATGATACAAAATTATACAAATTTCATGAGGAACTTTTTTATGTCTTCACCTCCGCTTTCTCGGATTGTTGCCAAATCGCTCAAAGTCATTTTGGGTGAAGACTTTAAGATTCTGATATATGAAAGGCTACCAAGTCGACGGAACGAAGTATTCAAAATTACTGGTTCACGCGCCTCTCAACCCAATCTGATTGAATACGTAGCAAAATTCTATCATCAACCCGGCATCGTTCATGAAAGCACAATTCTTACACAAGCTCGCCAACGCCATATTGCGGTTCCAAAGGTAATTGGGTCAACATCTGATGTTCTTGTTCTCGAGTATATCGATGCGCCAAATCTCTGTGATTTAATTACGCTGAAACCTGATTTCCTTTTTGGCAAGCTTTTAGCCTCATGGCTTGCAAATTATCATACAGCTTTCCAGAGGAGCAAGGATCAAGTCCTTGTAAAGGGAGATGCCCGAATTAGGAACTTTCTTGTTCAGCCAAATCATCTCGTTGGTGTTGACTTTGAAGAGTGTCATATCGGGTCTTATCTTGAAGATCTTGCCGTTACTTGCGCTTCCATTTTAGATACAGTTCCCTTATTTACAAAGAACAAGCTTCAACTTTGTCAGAGAGTAATTAGGGACTATGCAACAATTCGACACTTACCTAATGGAGACAGATTGCGATTTGCTGTGACATCCCTCATGATTTCAATGTTGTGGGATACAGCTCAGCGCCGGGGAAATCCTCCCCAACTTGTAAAAAACATCAGAGAGTTTGAAAAGGGTGCTTTATCCTTCTAATTGCAGCGCTAAATATCGCTATGAATCCTAGGATTTTAATTAGACGATTTTAGAGATTAATCGAAAAGTGTGGAACCTGTCGATTTCTTTGTTCAAAAACAGCCAAAAGCCTTTAAGTCGCTTCAAAGAGAAGCGCACAGGCTCCTTACTGGAGTTTCATCAATATATCCTATAGGAGGAAAAATGAAAATGGCAGATGAAGGAACAGCACAAACACTAGTTAATGTCGGCGCCTATCTACAGCTTATCTTCTTCATTATCTTCTTAATCTATGGTGCATGGAATACATACTCAATGCTACCGCTAATTATGGATCCGCTCTTTGGAATACTCTTCTTTATGCTATTCATAATGTCGGCTGGTCTATTTTTGATCTGGGGTATCTTTGGTATCATTTTCACAATTCTTTGGTGGCGTTGGCGTAGCGACATTCCCGGCCACAAGACAGGCCTTATCGTAACTGGTATTCTTGGATTATTCTTAGGTGGCGGACTTCCTGGCTTGCTCGTTCTTATTGGAGCCGCAATTTATCCTAGCTAGAGAGCGACCTTTTGCTTCGGCTAAAGGTCGTTTCCCATATTTTTTCCACTAAAGCTAGCTCGTTTTTCGACCCTGAAAGATGACTATGCTAAAAGGTTCATGACTAAATTGAGCTAGATCGATTTTTCGTTCGAAACAAAACAAAAGCATTTAAGATGATTCAGATAGTTCTGCTCAAACGCCTTCTGGGAGTTCTATCATTTATTATATAGGAGGAATTACAAGAAATGACAGATGAGGGAACTGCTCGAATACTCGTTACGATTGGCGCTTGGCTTTAGCTCGTTTTCTGGCTAATTGGAATTGGGATGATTGCCTTTATCTTCATGTTATTCTTGCCGGTCTGGGATCTGTTGATTTTGTTGGTTTTCTTCATGGCTGCAGGACTCTATGTCCTCATAACCTTTTTCGGAGTCATTTTTATGATTCTATGGTTTCGCTGGCGTTATGATCCCAGTGCTCACAAGACTGGTCTAATTGTCACGGGTATTTTCGGGCTTATCCTTACTGGCTTTTTTCCAGGTCTTTTGGTCCTGATTGGTGCGGCATTTATTCCCTCTGAAAAGGCTTAATCGACCGAGCTGTAAGCTTTTAGGTCGTTCCTTTTTTCTTTTTTGGGAACTCTAAGTGATTAGAAGGGTTGGGCGGAACCTTTATGGTGTACGGTTAGAGGAGTGATGCAGAAACTGTCTTAACACTATTTAAGGAGGTCAACTCTGTTGGGTGTAAAACTCGCGCCCCTAATTCATCCTCAAGAATTGACATTGGAAGATTTACGTGGGCGCTCATTTGCAGTTGATGCGGCGAATCAACTCCATCAATTTCTTGCTCTTATTCGGACACCAGATGGTGTTCCACTCAAGGATCGAGAGGGACGGATTACCTCTCATCTGGTTGGATTACTTTACCGAACAACACGATTAATAACTGAGTATGATTTAAAGCTCATTTTTGTATTCGATGGTAAACCGCCTGATTTGAAAAGTGGAGAGCTTGAAAAACGACACGGGCAACGTCAACGGGCTCATCGAGAGTACAAGGAGGCGGTTGCAAAGGGGGATATGAAAACTGCTTGGTCAAAGGCTGTCGGAACGGGGCGATTAACACAGCAAATGGCGCAAGAAGCCCAACAGGTCCTGACTTTTCTAGGGATTCCTAACATCCAGGCACCTGGGGAAGGCGAAGCACAAGCTGCGTATATAGTGCAAAGGGGCGATGCATGGGCGACCGCAAGCCGGGACTTTGACTCACTTCTTTTTGGCACTCCGCGGCTGCTCCGTTATCTGACCTTGACCGGTCGTAAGCGTTTACCCAGTAAAGGAACCACTGTCCCACTGAAACCGGAACTAATTGATTTGCATAAAGTCCTTGGTGAGAACGGAATTACCCGAGAACAATTAGTCGATATGGCTTTACTCATAGGAACCGATTTTAATGAGGGGATCCCACAAGTTGGACCAAAAACCGCTTTAAAATTAATTAGAGAAAACAATAGTCTCGATAATCTTCCCAGTAAAATTCTTGAACAATTACCCCCAAATTATCATAAGATTCGACGTATTTTCCTGGATCATCCCATCTCTGATGAATATGACATTTCCTCTAAACCAATCAATAGGGATGGGTTGATTCAGTTTCTTTGCACCGAACGGGGGTTTTCTGAGACCCGAGTCAGTAACGTGATTGACCGATTACTGCAAGCTAAGAATGGTAAACAGCAGCAAAGTCTTAATGCGTGGTCCCGTGGTCAATAAATCTACAACTCTAAAATGCTGCTCCAGAAAGTTGAAATTTGTTCTCGAGTTTGATACGAAAGGAGATTATAATTAGCCAGTTGGCGTGTTCCACGCTGTACATGCTCTGCACTAAAGGGTCGCCGGACCCAGTTATTTGTTTGAGCAATATTATCAAGATTCTGACGAAAGAGAGGATTCGTTCTGATTTCAGTTCGTAATAACTGAATCAATTGTTCACCAAACACTTCATCAAACATTTTCATTTGATATTCGCCAGCAATTTCTTCTTCGACAAGTAATGGGGGAATTACACCATAGCGACCTTCACCCTGTCCAATTTTGACCACAAAAACTGGAATTGCCAGCTGCATAAGTGGTAAATATCCCTGAAGCGTATCGGCTGGGGCACTAATGGCTTCGAAGCGTCGATGTTCTTGCTCAACTTTGTTTTTCAAATTCTTAATTATTTCTTTTAATTCCGCATGTAGCTTAATGGTTGCTTCACGGATCATATCCAATTCTGATAACTGAGAACTAGTTGTGATTTCTTTAGACGAGTCCGAATACACTAATGTGCCACTGGGAAAAGGTGAGGGATGCGAAGACACGGGTGACTGAAGGTTTGGTTGTTCCTGACGCCATTGAAATCGGTTCTCTGCTTCTCTCAGCTCTTCTGTCTTCTCATCTAGATCTGTTAAACCTTGTTGAATAGCGAGTTGAAACACATTCGCAGTATTTTCAAGTTCTACTAATCTTGTTTTAACATTTGCCAGATGCCATTCGACCTCTGAGGGCTTTGCTTTAATTTGACTGATTAAGCGTCGACATTGTTCAGTCGATAATCCAAGCGTGCTTTCTAATTTGCTCACTATTTCTGCTAGCTCTTGGGATATCCGTTCCTTTTCTTTATCCAGTTGTTGTGTGGGTTCATCTCCAAAAAACGGAGGCTCTGGTTCACTTTCAATCTGTGTTGTCTCCCATCGAAGAGATGCACCATGGGACATCCGGTCTCTGCGTGCATCCAAAAGTCGTATGTTTTCTTCGACAAACTCGTCAATTAAACTCTCAGCTTGACTAAGTTGAGCGAGATTGCTGTCAAGGCGTGCTCGTTCATTTCGGAATAAGATGCCTACATCATGAATTTCTTTTGATGATAGTCGTGATCGTAAAACAATCTCATCGTCTGGGGGTGGAATTGCTGGATCAACAAGCATACGGATACTTTCTATCATTGTGGGCATCATTGCATTTCGAATAACAATTAGATCTCGGGGTGGATTTTCGAATGCCTGAATAAATTCTCCCAGCATTTTGGGTACCAATTCAATTTTCTCAACATTTCGTAATTCTGCCCGCATTTGAACTAAAGACGGAATGGAGGAATGGCGAATAGAAATTGTAGGCTCTCCCACTCCACTGATTAGCAAGCTTCGACCTGGTAACGCATGGACCAAATAAAAGGGCAGATAAATTTGAGCGAGGAAGGCATATGGAAGGGATTCTTGGACTTGTTTTCGTAGGTACATGAGAGCTGAAACAAGATCAGCTTCAGGTGTCGATGAAAGCCCATTTTTCATAGCTTCAGACGGACCTTGAATAAATGCTGCAACTCTCGTTATTGCCATTTTGTCACCGCAACCGCAAAATGGATGTAACTCAACCCGCTTGATTGAAACAAGGTACGGGCAAACTATAATCTTTTTGGCTAAGGACTCTAACATGAATAGAATATCCATTATTCGGAATTGATATCCAATGACGCGAAAAATTGTGGTAATTGGATGTGGCACAGCAGGTGCTGCAACGACACTGATGGCACGAAAGACAAGCCGAGAAGCCAAGATCACAATTATTCAGGATGAACCACTTCCTGAATATAGTCGGTGTGGACTCCCATATACTGTGAATAAAAAGATCCCAAAACTCGATGATGTTATTATCCATCCGGTCTCTTTCTATACAGGGAAACTCATCCAAGCAGATCTTCGACTAAATACTCAGGCAATAAGTCTTGATTCGAAGAAGAAGAAATTAACCATTCAAACTGCCGATGCTAACAAAGATACCCTTGTCTATGATGCTTTGGTTTTTTCCACAGGTGCAAGACCAAGCACTCCGCCAATTGCCGGTCTCGACAGGGCTCATGTTCATCGTTTACATACCTATAATGATGCCAAGCAACTTCAAACGGTTGCCCGCAAAGGAAAAAAAGTGGCAATCATCGGTGCCGGACTTGTTGGTTTAGAAACAGCGGAAGCTCTTCATTCGTTAGGCTTAAACATCACTATAATCGAATTTCTGGATCAGGTTCTTCCTGCAATGATCGACGAAGAAATGGGAGCCCTTGTACAAGAACGGATGGAAGAAGAGGGTGTGGTAACCAAACTTGGATGTGCCGCAAAAGAGGTAACTTCTTCACATGTTACTATCTCAGATCGAAAAACAGGAAAAGAGGAAGCAGTCCCTGCTGATCTAGTCATCGTAGCAACGGGTGTTCGAGCTAATTCAAAACTAGCTGCAGATTCGGGAATAAAACTTGGAGATCGCGGGGGGATTCTCGTTGACAATCGAATGATGACCAATATCACCGATATCTTTGCAGCAGGAGATTGTGCCGAACATATTGACCTAGTTACAGGACAGACTATTGTTTCTGGACTTGGTAGCATCGCCTTACGCCAAGGGGAAGTCGCAGGAATAAATGCCGCTGGAGGTAAGGCCGAGATCTCTGGAGTCCTGTTGGCACGTACAACTCATCTCTTTGGATTAGAAATCGCTGGGGTTGGTCCCACGAGGGTAGCTGCTGAACAAGCTCAGCTACCTATTCTCGCAGGAAAATTCAAAGGAAGTCGTACGGCCGAGTATTATCCAAGTGAAGACGGTGTCTCAATCAAACTCCTTGCACATAAGGAGTCTGGGCGCCTTGTGGGTGGACAAATAATTGGACCTTGTGCTCATCAACGTGCGAATATCCTGAGTGCAGCACTAACAGCAGGGATGACTGTTCGACAGGTTGCTAATTTGGAAACCTGTTATGCTCCACCAGTTGCACCTATACGCGAACCACTAACTATGGCCGCTCAGGTTTTGGCGCTCCGCTTTGAAAGAATGCAGCTAAAACGTAAATAAACAAGTTTCAAAACCTGATTATGTTACTTAAGATCGAAGATAATATACTGAGCACGAGATACATGGATCGAATATGCAAATTAACGTGTTCAGGACAAGTTCCGCGTCAATTTTGGAAAATCCTTCTAGTTGAAGAGTCAATGCTTGAATATCAGTTTCGAAATTCGAATAATTCATTGCGGGTAGGTGATTGCATCAGCACCACTTTTGAATTTGGTGGCATCACATTCATCCTTATCTATACTCTATAGTGTGTCTGCATGTTCCCTTGGTTACGACTCTAAGAGGTTAAAATGTCTAAGGGTGATTCATTTTGTAGGTTTCTGACTTCGCTGATACTACAAAAAAGGAAACTAAGGATATTTATAAATAAAATTCACGAGCGATAAAGACATAATTAGTAGTTCACTAAAAGTGAATGCGGTGTGAAACAACCATTCGCTTAAATCGGGGTAATTCTATGGAGGCAAATGGACAACCATTATCTGAACAAGCTAGACAACTTTCCCTTGCAGAATTATTACATGTTTCTTCTTCAGCTGTGACACTCTATTATGAGCTTGCAGCTGAATTAACATCATATTCTCAAAAAGAGATTCAAGAGAATCTTAGTTTATCCGAAAAGAAAGCTGATAAATATCTGGCAGAGCTTCAATCATGTGGGCTAGTTCGACGTAATCCAGATAAGACCTATGAAGCAGTTGCACCCATTGAAGCCGTGATGATTGCACTCACTCGGGTAAGAGACCATTTACGGCAACTTCAGAAAGATTTCCCTAACCGAGTAGATTCAGGCATCCCAAAAATAAGTGTGGCTGTACAAAAACAAGTAGAAACACTTCCATACCAGTTAGAAAAATTGAGAACGAATATCGATGACCAGTTAGATCACACGATTTCTGAATTTCGCAATCAAGCCCAAGAACTAATGATTTCTTCAACATTTGAAAGATTTACCGATGAACTCCAAGCAAAAATAATTGACGACGTTGATATCCGTATAATGGAAACACGCAACCAACTCAATGACTTTGAATCAATTGATGCTTTTATGAATGTTCTCAATAAATTGAAGAACGATGTCTTTGATATTGTAAACATTTCATTATCAGACATGAGAGAACAAGCCTTTCGACTCCATGAACTGGATGACTTCCGTGAAACGCTCTCAGACCTTTGGAATATCACGCCATCTATTGTTGAAGGGCACTTGGCAGATTTTGAACAAGAAATGAGTACACTAGAAGGATCTCTTGGCGATCTGATGGAGACTAAATATCGACTTGGAGCTTTTAAAGGGGTAATTGAAAATTTTGCAAAAGACCATATCCTTACTTCTGTAAAACAGTTGAAGACCAACTTTCAATTATCTCTCACGGAAACGATACAGGACCATTTACAACGGGCTATTGAGCGCTTTGAAGAAGTAGCAAAAGTTGCTCATCAGGAATTTGACAAATTAAGAGAACAACTTGCAGAATGGGTTAAAAACGCCTTAGATTTAGCTTTTAATGAAGTTATCCAGCGAAATCAACAAGCTGCTACTGATCTTGCTACTCGGTTAGCTGAACTAACGCATACTTTTCAAGATCATTTTATGGATGGTTTACTTGGCTCAATGAAATTGGTCAAGCTGCGAGCTCGAGAACTCGATTCTCATTTAGCAAAGGTTCCCGATGAACTGGAAAAGCTTCGAACACAGGAGTTCAATCCACAAGTAGAAATGATGATTGAGAAAAGTGAGCGTTACTTAGCCAAAATTACTCATGACATTCCAAAGACTTTCTCAGCATGGCGAAACGATTACATTAGCACAGTCAATAAGCAAATTAAAGCTATGCTCGAAGAGACAGAAGGACATCTGACCCTTGCAGCTCAAAGTATCAACCAATTTTGGCGACGGTCAAAAGAAATAGAGCCAAGTACCTTTGACCTTTACCAGTTTGTTGTTGGAGAAAAGGATTTTCAATCACACGTTGCGAGTCTTA
>CAYFXY010000013.1:26595-30480 GCA_964347205.1 uncultured archaeon | reverse complement strand
TAGTAGGAAAGAATCCTAACTTCCAACTTCGTCACGATTCCCGTGGGGACATTTGGGGCGCTGTTCGGGATTTTAAGGAAATCATTTTAGGAAACACCTCTAGAGGAATTGCAAATATTATTGGAATTGCATCAAGCCATGAAGATCATGTAGAGCTTTTCCGTTCAATTATGGAAAACCGCTGGCTACACGCTCGAAGTATGACCAATAAATAGATGGCGTGACCGACGTGCTTTTATCGAGAAGATAACACGAATTTTTTAGTGGTCACTAATACCTGAATCAACGCTCGGGTGATCTCAAATTTGCATGCGTGCAATGTATTAGATACGATTGAACTTCCGTGGAAAGTTTCTGCTCAATTGGCTATCCGGCTTATTCTCAATGGAGCTCCTAAACAAGTTTTCCACGTTGTTAATGAATTCTTCAAGAACCTGGGCCTTGTTGAGCTAGTTGAAATCGAGCTTGAAAACACAATTAATTGGACGAATGCCAGTGATAATACATTAATTGCTAAAACATTAGTGAATTCGGATTACGAGAGTGGCGTCAATAAGGTTGAAGGCTGGCCCATATTTCCCACTAGCATCCGATTTTATGTCTATGCTGATCTGCCATTAAGCAAACCATTCGTTATTGGTGGTTTAAGACATGGTGGACATGTGGATAATCGAGATGAATATGTTGTTTTTGATAGAATCCGTCGGTTTCAGAGGGATTTGTTCACTTTCCTGATGAATATAGCCAGAGGGCAAGTGGACGGCGCGGTGAATTCGAATGACTGTTCGCACTGAAATTCTAATCATTGGTAACGAAATTCTTTCTGGTCATACTCTAGATACTAATTCTCAATGGCTAGCCCAACGTCTGTTAGAACTTGATATATCCGTTAACCAGATTCAAGTTATTGAAGATCGTGTTGATTTAATTGCTAAAACCATTAAAGAAAGCCTGGCACGTCATACCAATCTTTTGTTCACAAGCGGAGGTCTTGGACCTACACATGATGACCTAACTGCTCAAGGAGTAGCACTGGCGTTGGAAAAACCCCTCCGACTTCATCCTACTGCTTTGAAAATGGTGACTTCCCGATATAGGGAACTTAAAGCGCAGGAATTAGTGCTGTCAGAGGAAATCACACCTGCGCGTAAGAAGATGGCTTATCTTCCTATTGGTGCTGAACCCTTACCAAATAACGTCGGCTCAGCGCCAGGAATCAAAATTCAATTAGAAAATACCTGGATTTATTGTCTCCCTGAATTATATTCCATCTTCTTGGAGACAATCGCTCCCCAAATTGCTTTGTTAACTAATAAAACTATATTACAAGAAATTATACAAGTACCCCTTCTTGACGAATCGACCCTTGCTCCCATCCTCGATAGTATTATCAGGGAAACCCAAGGCGTTCACCTTAAGTCACTTCCCCAACCATATCAAAAACGTCAACCCCTCCGTGTAGCAATTATCAGTACAGCTGAGACTAAGACTCAGGCAAGACTATTACTAAACCAAGCTATTGAGAAGTTACAAGAACGAACTGATAAGTGAACAAAAAGAGGTTTAAGGTTGCTATTCTATTTTTTCAAGGTCATTTCCTAAAAAAGAGAAACAATACTAATCATTCTTCTCCGATTTCTAACCCAAGTACTTCATCTAGTTTCTGCTGGGTTTTTTTCTCCAATTGTTGAAGAGCTTGTTGAAGAAAATCTTTAACCGTTCGCTTACTTTCCGAGTGTTCTGCCCTCCAAGCAAGAAAAGAGGAAACTAGTTCAAGTGCATCAATTACACCTCTAAGATATTTGGGATCGAGGTTATCCGAAGGTAATTTCATGTGAACTTCACCTTACCAAATGAGGAGTTTAATATCAGCACTCTTAATCCCCCTCATTTAAACCTTCTCCCATTTTCAATTGCCATTCGATGGTATGTGACTCTAAGCATGTTACTGTTTCGAATTCCTTTATCTCCAAATTTTTGTTAAAGAGTCATCGGACTACTTATAAGCTCCGGTCAAAAATTCTTAGTTGAGGAGTTATCTCCACATAGAGCATGTACGAAAGGGGAATAATATTCATGCTCGATGAGAAAGACCGAAAGATTCTACGTGAACTTGAGCGCGACTGCCGACAACGCACCAATTCGATAGCCAATGCTACGAATATCCCCGTTACCACAGTGCATAATCGGATTAAGAAGCTATCAACGTCAGGACATATTAGCTCTTTTCGAGCAGTACTTGATCCAGAAAGGCTCGACAAACCTCTTGTTTCGTTTGTGTTCGTGTCGCTTAATCGAAACACAATTGAACAAAATGAATCAAATTCAGATCGTGAACTCATAGCTAAAATTGCCTCACACCCTTCTATCCAGGAAGTTCACACCGTTACAAAGGATATGGGTGAACTCGAAGGCATAATCTCGTCTGAACTTCGTGAACCCAAATTAATTGAAAAGGCTCAAACCATCTGTGCAATGGCAACCTACAAGGAAACCACGAACCTGATATATAATGGCTACTAAACCACCATTTACAATGAAACCTCTCTTTTTAGTTTCCAACTCTCCTCGTCGTGCATCATTATTAAAGCAACTCGGTCTTCAGTTTGAAATTCAAATGCCCAAATCAAAAGAGGCTGTTATACAAACTGGCACCGATAAAGATATCGTTAAGACAGTAAGAGAAAATGCACTACAAAAGGCTTTGAGTATCCTCCCGATGATTCAACAGGGTCTTCTTATCAGTGGCGACACGCTTATCGTAACAGAAGGTAATCAGATTCTCGGAAAACCTAAGACCTCTGAGGAAGCATTCCAGATGCTTATGAGTTTAGTCGGAACCACGCATCGAGTAATTTCAGCTGTTGCTGTCGTCGATGCGATGACAACCAAGTCTAAGGTCAACCATTTGTGGACACAAATATCATTTCGAAAAGCTTCTTTTGAGGAACTTCACTGCTACATCGCTACTAAAGAACCTCTAAGGAAAGCGGGTGGATATGCTATCCAAGGAAAAGGGGGATTTCTTGTTGAGCAGATTAAAGGTAGCTATACAGCTGCCATGGGATTACCTGTTGAAATACTTATTCCACTCCTGAAGCAATTTGGAGTATCACCTACCCATTATTGGTAGTCCAATGGATTCGGTATAAAACTTGAAGCAATCATATGTACCACGCGGAGAGGTTCTGGAATACGGCTCCTAACAGCAGTCTTTTGAACCAATTCAACAGCTTTTTCAAAGGCAATTCCTGCCCATTGCAGATAGACCGAAGCCCGACCCGGCTGCGATTCTATCTCATGAATTGGACCCGATTTTGCTAAAGAGTCCATTTTAGTCTCCCAGGAATCTGGACAAATTCGCTGAAAGGCTTTCTTGACCCTTTTCATATCGGGTTTAGAATCAGACACCGCAATCACGGCTAACCCCGTTGTTTCAGAAAGAGCAGGAAGATCAAGCACATTTGCCCCGCCAAATATTGTATCTCGAGTCATGATGACTCGAAGTTGTTCAAAATGCGTTGATGCTTTTACCATATTTGCGAGCTGTTCAGTTACGTCCTCTCCATCAACGCGTATTGGAACCTGTAAACATCCTTCCATCCATTCTCCCCCTCGAAAAACAACACCTATCAACCGTGTCCATTCATCACGTTCGCGTTCAAACCGTGCATCATCTACCCCAAGTATTCGAATTTCTCGCTTTACCTGACGAAGTTTCATTCAAATCACCCATTACTGACCATTAGATTTCTTTTTCTTAATATTGTGTTAAGGCATTATCAAAGAGATTCCTATACAAATTAAATGATGCTAAATGAATAGTTTCACGTCAAAAAAGCGAAGACCTAAATATCGCCTATTTTATCAAGCAAGACGCAAGGC
>CAYFXY010000013.1:14039-26496 GCA_964347205.1 uncultured archaeon | reverse complement strand
TAAAGAACCTGATTTTTTAGAGGATACATTGCAGGTTCCTGTGAATCGAACGCGCGAACTCTCGAATAAACTTGCACTTTTACCTAACACTGACCTTGTTTTACTCCGTCGGATTTATGAATCACCTAATGATGCTGCCGCTCGTGAAGTTATCACAAAAGCTCTTCTGGAGGATTACTCAATTCATGAACTTCGACTTGCTTTGGCAGCGCTTGATGGTGTTCATAAATTACCTTTAGGTGAAAAACCACTGGGATATGACAATGTGAAGCCCTGGCAGCCCAAACCCAAATCAGATCCCCTACCCCCACAACGTCTCCAAACTTCTGCTAATGAATCACCATCTCTACCATCTCCTAAGGCGACCCAGGAAATCAGTGAAATTCTTGTAAGAATCCCATTTGATGACTTCCAATGGCTCATGAACCATTACAATGATGCTCAAGACCTTCGATCTCGACTCATCATAGTACGTAATCAGCTCTACCATTATCAATGGGAGGATGTAGCTGCCACAATTGCTGCTCTGAAACGTACCCTTCCAGCTCGCGAATCAGACTAATCCCTTCACTAATTTTATTTACTTTCCGGCCTTTATGGGAAGAGCTATAACCCGCCATGTCCATACCAAACCCTTGGCGGAGAGATGCATATGGTTTACAATAGGAATCGTCCTCCATTTGTTATTTCCAAACGAGTTAAGGTTCACCGAGCCAAGCAACTTTCTGATCGATTATCCACTCTCCCTAATGATGAGCTTCGACTTCTTCGGAAATATATCAAAGATCCTCATTTACCTGGTATTCAACAAATCCTTGCTAAACCTGTACTCGCGGAATACACGCTCCAAGAGCTTAGTGTTGCCCTAGCAATGTTAAGTGTTATTTGTGATGTGCCCCCACCTGATCCACTCTCTAGACCTGGAACTGTTCAACACGCAAAACCCATTCGCACTGCTCACTCCACATACGCTCCTGATCTAAGTTTAATAGGGGATCAGAATCAACAGATACCTTCACGGTTCTCTCAAGAAATCGCTCACAAACTCCAAACAATGCCCGATGATGCTCTCATGCATCTCGCACAAAATATCGGTAAACCCACTGATCCACGGAGTCGCTTCATTCTTATTCGCTATCATCTCTATGAGTATCCACTAGAAGACCTTGCCTCTACCATGGCAACACTTCTTCGTCTTCGACGCCGAGAGCGGCGACCTACACGGACGCGCCGACCCAAAGTACAATCATTTTCTTCACCAAAATTCCATTAACCTTAAGAATCGGAATTAGGAAGAACTTTTAACTCACCTCTCCATGAGTGCCAAACATATCAAGAATGAGGTGAGCCATTTTGGAATCAATTCAATGTGATGAGCCCAATCCATATCACATAGCAATTCAACAACTTGAAATCGTGGCAGAAAAAATGAAGCTGGAACCGGATATTCTTGAGGTCCTTAAACATCCCAAGCGCACTCTCATCGTTGCTGTTCCAGTGCGTATGGATAGTGGACGGATTAAAGTGTTTCAAGGGATGCGGGTTCAACACTATGATGCTCTCGGTCCTTACAAAGGTGGCATTCGCTATCATCCAAAAGTTTGTTTGGACGAAGTTCGGGCTCTTGCGATATGGATGTCCATGAAATCTGCGGTGATTGGTTTACCCTACGGGGGTGGAAAAGGGGGTATTATTTGTAACCCAAAAGAAATGAGTGCAAATGAACTTGAGCATCTTACACGCCGCTTTACTCATGAAATTTTAGATATTATTGGACCTTATCGTGATGTACCTGCTCCAGATGTCTATACTTCTGCTCGTGAAATGGCTTGGATCTATGATACCTATTCAGAGGCTAAAGGTTATGCCATCCCCGAAGTAGTTACGGGAAAACCCATTGCCGTGGGTGGCAGCTTGGGACGAAAAGAGGCTACCAGTCGAGGAGTAATTTTTACCGTGCGTGAAGCAGCAAAACGCATAAAACTGGATCTAAAGAATGCCACAGTTGCCATTCAAGGCTATGGAAACGTCGGTTATAATGCAGCACTTCTCATTGCAGAACTAGGCTCGAAAATTGTGGCTGTTAGCGACTCTCAGGGTGGTATTTATAATCCTGATGGAATTGATCCTGGTGCAGTGAAACACTTCAAGAAAAAAACTAAAACCGTTGTTGGATTTCCAGGCACAAAGCAAATCACTAATGCGGAGCTTCTCGAATTAGACGTCGACATTCTCATACCTGCTGCACTCGAAAACCAAATTCTAGCTCATAACGCCCCCAATGTAAAAGCGAAAATTATCGGTGAAGGGGCAAATGGTCCCACAACTCCCGGAGCTGATGAAATCTTATACAAGAACGGCGTCTTCGTCGTTCCCGATATCTTAGCTAACGCCGGTGGTGTTACAGTGAGTTATATGGAATGGGTTCAAAATCTTACTCGAGAATGCTGGACCGAACAAGAAGTTAATACCAAACTCGAGCAGCGGATGGTTTCTGCCTTCGAAGAAGTCTACAAGGTGTATAAACGCGAAAAAGTCCACATGAGAACCGCTGCATATATAGTTGCCCTCACTCGCATCGCTGAAGCCATAAAAGCTCGAGGTATCTTTCCTTAGAAAGCATCAACATTCAATTTCTAACAGTATCTGGATGAACTATATGTTCATATGAGCAGTATCGGCGCTATTCCTTAACTTTTCATATGTCTCTCCAAATGAACCAATTCAGTGAATAGTTGGATTCGGTCATAGTTTATTGCAGATAGAGCTGTGTGAACATGAACTACTTATGCTACAACCTTGTCAGCATAGAAACCAAATATCCTCAGAGCTAAAGAATTCTGAATCATTAAAAGTCTACACTGATAAACTTCAATTCCTAAAGAATCCATGTAAATACTGGTGGAAGATTCGGTGCAAAGCGAAGTATTGTTGGGAATCTTTTGGCTGATTATCATCATGGTATTCATAGGCATCTGTGTTAGATTCATTTCATATCTGAAAAAGATTGGAACCGAATCACGAACTAGATTACAGCATCGATCTCCTCGACAGTTTAGAAAAGAAAAGAAGCGTATTCGTCGTTCTCAAGGTCGAGCCCAGTTCGTACCCATCCAACTTGCAATGTGTTCTAATTGCGAGGCTACTATTTTAGCTGACGCCAAGGTTTGTCCTCATTGTGGAAATCCCCGTCCATTTTGCATTGTTTGCTCAGCTCCTGTTATCGAAATTGATTCCATACTCGTGTGTCCAAATTGTAAAGGGCGAGCGCACCGAATTCATTTTCTAGAATATCTCAAAATTAAAGGTGTTTGTCCCAACTGTCATGTAGATCTTGATTCCCATGATTTGATTGACGAATCTCGTGGTGAACCCTCTGTACGACCACAAGTCAGTCCTCGACATCTTTGCACAGTATGTCACGGAGCTATCGGAGTTTCAGATTTGGTGTTGTTATGTCCTTATTGTCAAGGCACAGCCCATCGAAGTCATATTCTCGAATATGTTAAAGTGAAAGGTCAGTGTCCTTATTGTTTTCATGACCTCGATGAACATAATCTTCGGAGTCCCTAATATCACTCATTAGAGAAGAATTAAAAAAAGAGAGTGGGGCTGAGGGATTTTTCCTCAGCCGAGAACTTGATCAAAGACATCTGATTCAACCTGGTGCGGCATTCGGATGCCTGTCACTTCAGCAGCCAAGGGTGTTAGGGCCATCAAGTCATTTCGATCCAGTAGTTCTAATTTGAACTTCCGCATACCTGCAATTAATTGTTGGATTCCAACTCGAATACGTTCATAATAGGTATAGACACCTACTGCAGGTTTTGGAATCTCCTTGTATTTATTCCCATACATGTGCTTGAGATGCGTGGAAGCAACGAAGAACTTCTCCGGGTCATCGCTATAATCTTCTACAAAGCTTTTCGGCAACTTGCCTTCTTTAGCTAATTGCACGAAGTAATCCGATTTCATAGCAGCCGTCAATGGAGAACGAGCGACTGCTACCGCCTTAAAATAGGGTCCATTACCAAAGTTGCTCATAGCAATTGCCTTCACGACCTGTGCTTCATGAATAAAACCACCAGCAATAGATATGTCAGGTATGTGCTTGCCCTTCTTCTTCAGTATCTGGCAACCTTTTAGCACTTGGGCTGCAAGATACACCGTTGGTGTACTCAGCTCATTCATGTGAGCCATTGGGCTCATGCCTGTTCCTCCACCTGCGCCATCAAGAGTAAGCATATCGATTTTAGCTTCGCTTGCAACCTTGAGAGCAAAAGCCGTAGCTGCGGGACGATAAGCGCCAGTCTTCAAGAAGACTTTCTTTGCACCCTGTTTTCGGAGCCATTCGATGTCTTCAACGCAGCTCATATCAGGCATTCCAACACGACTGTGACGTTCAAAAGATTTGAAGGTTCCATCCTTGAAGGCTTCTTGAATGGTGGGGTCTTCAGGGTCGGGGAGGACTATATACCCACGACTCTTGAGAAGCTTTGCGCGCTCAAGGGTCTTTAGACGAACCTCTCCACCAATAGATTTGGCGCCCTGGCCCCACTTACGTTCGATCACATCAACCTCTAGCTTGGAAATGGCGTATACATCAACACCAAGCCGTTGGTCTTCAACATTCGTCTGAACCACTATATCGCCGTGTTTGCCATCCCAGAATTTTCGGTAAGAGTCAACACGGAATTTCAGGTCCGGTGAATGGGTCACCTTTCCTTTAGTGGTTGTGCTATCATTATCCATGCCACAAACGTTCTCACCGACGGTTTGGATTGTTCCAGCCATTGCTGAACCCATTGAGATACCTTCCCAATGGTTTACTGCTACTGCGGTGGATCCCAGTCCCGCAATTAGCATCGGCAACTTGAGTGGTATACCTCCAACTGAAGTGGAAGCATCCGCATTAGGAAAGAGAGCAACATCTGAGTTGGCTTCGATTCCTTCGGCACCTTGAAGGGCTGCTAACAGGTGCAAGTGTGACCAGTCAAGTCCAAAATCCTTATTGGCTGAAGCTGTGCTTTGTCCAAACCACTCATTAGTTGGATACAGCACTTCGTGACCACGAAAAGCAGACTTACTAATCATGCAGAGGTTTTTGCAGTCTCGAATGCAGATACCGCACATGCCGCTGACTGGATTGGGATCCCGGACGCGAAGGGTGGTGCCATCGGTGGATCGTGCGTTGGTTCGACTATCATCCATAACATTTAACCTCATATTTATTTGGTGTCGTGGGTCTTTACGTACGTAAAGGGGATTTGCCGTTTATACGGTTACGTTAAAAAATATTTGGTTGTTTGGTTCTCTATCATGCTTCACCTACTGACCCCTAGTTTTTTAAAATGCGAAGAGGAGCATAGCTGCATTTTGTATAACCAATTGGCATTCTTGGTGATAGAAAACCTTAAGCTTACTTATCATCAAATAAGGTGAGAGGTTTCGTTTATGGGTGTAATCAAAGTCATTGAACTTGTTGGAAACTCGACAAAAAGCTGGGAAGATGCTGCAAATCAAGCAGTGATGACCGCTGCGAAGACCCTTCGTGGTCTAACAGGTGCAGATATTGTTGGCATGACAGCCGTCGTCAAAGACGGTAAAATCATCGAGTACCGTGCTACGGTTAAAATTGCTTTCATGATTGAAGGGCTAAAAGAATAAATACAGTCGAGGAGGGATGGTACTCCGTCCCTCTTACTTATCTTTTTCGATATTTAACGACTGCTTATTCGACCATCAGACATTGTAAAGTGCCGATCTGCATATTTGATTAGTTCTTGATCATGAGTGACAACTACGAAAGTGATTTTCTCTTGTTTGTTCAGCTTACGTAAGAGTTGCATAATAGTCCCACCCGTTTTTGTATCCAAATCTCCGGTGGGTTCATCTGCAAAGACAACTTTTGGTTTGTTTACAAGGGCACGGGCAATTGCAGTTCGTTGTTGTTCACCCCCAGAAAGCTGACGAGGAATGTGGTCTTTTCTTTCGACCATGTCAACTGCTCGAATAACATTCATGGCTTTCTCCTCAATTTCATCACCCGAGAAGTTGGTAGGCCACAATGGAGCCGCGACATTTTCGAACACGGTCATTGTCGAGATAAGATTAAACAGTTGGAAAATGAAACCAATTTTCTCTTGGCGAATTTGTGGTAAAATGCGCTCATCAACGACAGTTAGGTCCATCTGGTCAAAAATGATTCGCCCATCAGTTGGGCGATCAAGACCAGACAACACATTGAGCAGTGTTGTTTTGCCACAGCCACTCTTTCCTTCAATAACTAAGAATTCACCGGAACGTATAGTCAAGTTGATGTCACGAAGTGCATGAATGATTTCGCGACCCCGTCGATATTCTTTCTGGATTTTTTGTGCGACAATGATATCTTCAGACAAGATTATTTCACTTCCTCCATTATTCTGGTCGGGTTAATGCTCTCATAGGGCTGATACGCAGTGTTCGCCAGATCAAGATTAAAATTCCTGGCACCTGTACAAGCATAACAATTGCAAATGCATAGAGCATGAAATCGGGACGAATCAAGATATATCGAAGTGTATCGGGAACTGGAATTAACACGTTTCCAAGCGGATCAAGGCTCATAACGACAAAAGTTGAAAAATAGAAACCTGAAGCTAAAATGGCTAATAGTGCAATTGTGATAACAGATGCGATTGTTATAAAAATTATTTCACCTAGCACTAGTTGCCGAATATCATGATTCGACCATCCAATGCATTTCAAGACTGCGATATCATCCCGACGTCCGTGGGCAAGCAGCCAGGAAAATACGATGCCCATGATTGCACCTGCTACCATTGTCCAACCTAATGTTACCTGATAGGATGCAAGGCGGGCACCAGCCTCTGGTGTTGGTGCGATCAGGTAGGGAATAAACTCGATATAATATTGCCGAATGATAAGAGCAATCCAGGTAAGCAGTATCGCATAAGCAATTAGAAATACAATAAACCGGCGTGTTGTTCGGAGAGTCACACGCCAGGCCTTGAAGAAAATTCTTAATACCAAATTTATCTCCTCTGCCGCATGGTCAAATACTCCTATTGGCAAATACCTTTTAATTCCTTTGACTCTCTTCTCCACTCTAATCTTCTGCCGTTATTCGCTCAACTAGGTTATGAGCATATCGGCTAACGGAACGGGATGCAAGCTGAATCATCCCCGTTACAACAAGAACTGCAAGACCGAGTACAATGATGTTTGGGTAGATCGAAATTGTAATCGAATAAAGCCATGGCAGTATATACTTCCAGAGTAGATAGATTGCGTAGATACCTGCTAATACAAAGAAGATCACCGAGAAAGAAAAAAGAGTGAGGATGACTTGTCCATCCCGACTCTCAGCCGCAACTTTACCAACACCAGAGCCAAGCACGAAGCGTTTTACCCGACGGTGAAATCGAATGAAGAATCCAAAAAATATCATAAAAATAGCAAATGCGATTGCACCACCGATTAACAATAAGAAGACAACAATATCTTGATTATCTTTAATTAGATCCCAAATTCCTGTAACCACGAGCATATATCCAACACTCGCTCCAATAAGAACAAGTAATGTGAGCAACTGAATGACAAAGGTTGCAGTGGTGGCTCCAGTAAAAAGACGATCTAAATTGATTTTACCTTTCATTTCTGACTGTGATTCCTTAGACATAAGTCCGATACCCCAAATGGCGAATTAATAACCTTCTCACAACTGAAGCTACAAAAAACTTCCGTCCCTAATGTATGGAGACAAAGGCTTATAGGAATTGGTGTATTCGAGATTCTATCTTTAGATAGTGATTCGTGTTTAACGGATGGCGACCATTAAATGGGAACCCTGAACTCCCTTCAACGGCAAATTAAACAGCTAGCACAAGAACAAAATGCCGTTATCCTCGCGCATAACTACCAGCTGCCAGAAATTCAAGAAATCGCCGATTATGTTGGGGACAGTTTTGGGTTATGCCAAAAGGCTCAACAAACAGATGCAGACCTCATTCTATTTTGTGGCGTCCGGTTTATGGCTGAAACAGCGGCTATACTTAACCCTAACAAGCCCGTTCTTATTCCTGATCTAGCCGCTCGATGTCCCATGGCAGCTCAGTTGCCAGCAAAATTAATTCGCCAAGCAAAGAAATCATATCCAGGCATTCCAGTTGTATTGTATGTAAACACCACTGCTGAAGCGAAATCTGAAGCTGATGTTGTGTGCACATCCTCAAATTTGTGTACAATACTGAAAGCTTTGAACTCAACCCCTATCCTTTTCGGACCTGATGGAAATATGGCCGAATATGCTCGTCATATTTGTGGATATGATGTTATTCCTATTCCTGACCATGGGTTCTGTCATGTTCATGTAATCTTTAGCTTTGATCCAAAACTTCTAACATTAAAGCAAGAATATCCGGATGCAAAGCTTTTGGTTCATCCAGAATGTGGTTGGGAATTGCAATCGCGAGCTGATTTTATTGGATCTACAGGGCAAATGTTGAACTTTGCTCGCGAAAACTCGTCAAGTACATTCATCATCGCCACAGAAGTTGATCTCGTCACCCGAATGCGTCGAGAAATCCCTGGAAAACAATTTATTCCCGCGTTGGATTATGCTATTTGCAATGCGATGAAGAAAATCACTCTCGAAAAAGTAAAAGAGAGCTTAACAAAAAATCAGTTTCTTGTCACCGTACCTCAAGAAATCGCAGATAAAGCACGTAATGCTATACAACGAATGCTTACCCTCACGGGTGCATCAGAGTAAGAATACCATGCGATAGAAGGTTTTTAGAAGTTGCACTCAATTGAAGTATGACTAACAAGGTGAGGTGTCATGATACACTCTCCAGGTATTTCATCAGCAGGTTTACCTTCTCAACTCATCCTTCAGAAATTTTATTCCATGCTAGAAGAGGATATTGGATTCGGAGATGCCACTACTTCGGCATTAATCTCTAATGATCAAACAGCATCAGCTCGCCTTGTTGCAAGAGAACCGGGTGTTGTTGCTGGCATGGCTATTGCCCACACCATTTTCCACGACCTTGGTTGTTCACTAAGTTGTGAAATCCCTGATGGTTCTGAGGTAAAAGCAAATTCAACTCTTCTCATTGCTCAAGGTCGGGCGATAACCCTCCTCTCTATTGAGCGAACTCTCTTGAATCTCTTACAGCGAATGAGTGGAATCGCCACCGCAACAACTTTATTATTATCTAAGGCGAGAGCGGTTAATTCTGAAATTCGAGTCGCTGCTACGCGAAAGACAGCTCCTCTTCTTCGTCTTTTTGATAAACTTGCTGTCATGATTGGTGGCGGTGATTCACATCGTTGGCGTCTCGATGATGCAATTCTTATTAAAGATAACCATTTAGTTTTTTATCCCGACCTTAAGACTGCAATTCAACAAGCCAGAGTCAAGGCAAGTTTTACATGTCCCATCGAAATCGAAGTCACGACTTCTGAAAATGCGATCAGAGCTGCAGAAGAAAAGGTAGATTTCATATTATTAGACAATATGTCCCCAAATGAGGTCTCAAAGGTTGTGCCAACACTCCGTAAATTACATTCTAATATTGTGATAGAAGTATCCGGAAACATTACCTCTGATAATATCGCTGCCTTTGCAAAAACGGGTGTTGACGTCATATCTGTGGGCTGGATAACCCACTCCGCTCCTGCTTTGGATTTGAGCATTGATATAAAACCAGCTGGGAAGAATCATCTCAAAGGAGGATAAGATTCCCGTTGAAACCCCATCCCAATTATGTAAAAATCGAAGAAACGATAACCAAATGGTTGGATGATTACTTACAGCATAGTGGCTGTAAGGGATTCATGGTTGCGATTTCAGGTGGACTTGATTCAAGCGTTACAGCAGTTCTTTGTCGAAAAGTCACAGACTCGACTCTTGGGCTCATCCTCCCCTGTGCCCACACTCCCCCCGATTCTGCAGAAGATGCGATTAGTCTTGCAAACCAATTTGATATTACGTATCGAAGTTATGACCTCACAGCTGCATACGAATTTCTCCTCTCAACCTTTGGCATCAAAAAAAATGCGTCAGTGACAATTCCAATGGCGAATATCAAAGCCCGCCTACGGATGGTCTCCTTATATTTTGAAGCAAATAGACTTAATCGCCTAGTCGTTGGTACTGGAAATCGAACTGAAATTTTGCTAGGTTTCTTTACGAAATATGGTGATGGTGGAGTCGATTTACTTCCTTTGGGAAACCTACTTAAACGCGAAGTTCGCGGGCTTGCGACTCATTTGGGTATTCCACAACACATTATCGCAAAAATTCCCAGTCCAGGCCTCTGGCCTGGACAGACCGATGAAGGAGAACTTGGTGCAACCTATGATCAAATCGATGATTTGATATCTAATAAGACTCCCCAAGGTTTAACGACGGAGGAGATTGATCAAATAAAAAGCCGAATTACCTCTTCTGAGCATAAACGAAAACTACCCCCAATTTGCACAATAAGATAGATCCAGCGAAGTTATCAAGGGGATATAATGTGAACTTCATGAAACGTATTTTGGGAACAATTCTTACTTTTTGTGAACACAAACAAATTCATGCGTTTAAAATTCATTTGAACGGACGTCTCTATTATGTTTGTGCACGGTGTTCGGGTCTTTACCTGGGGATTCTTGTTGGATTTCCCTTATCGTTTGCGATGCTTTTCTTTTTTCCAGTCTTTTATGCTCTAGGAGATGTTGGGACTACACTTCTTGCTATCTGTTTCGCCCTCCCTGCAATAATTGATTGGACGACTCAAAGACTAGCTCTTCGTGTTAGTCGCAACGGAATACGATTCTGGACTGCATTACCTGCAGGGTTTTCATTGTCTTGGTATCTTTTCTCACCTGTATCATTTCTTGTCAAAATCCCTGTTTTAATTGCCATTCTTCTATTTCTAGCGCTGTTCATGTTTATTGACCGGCGATCTTATCCTGAGTCAAGCGAAGAAGAATAAGTGTGGAACAGTGTGAAAAAATGAGACGTTATTTAATATCCTTAATTCGCTTTAGTGCATTCTTTGCAGCTTCCTGAACTACATCATCGGGGTCTTGCAGGGCCTCCTCGATATCTTTGATTACTTCCTCGGGTAACGAAGCAATTGAACCCAATGTTGTGAGAGCAATCGCACGTTGGTCCGCTCGGTCAACACGCATTGCCTCCAGAAGGCTAGGAATGGCATCATGACCTATTTGCTTTAAAGCTGTTTGTGCTGCGGTGCGTACTTCAATGCCCTTCCCTTCATGACTGAATTCCTCTTCATCTGAGAGTAATGAAATCAGCGAAGGGACAGCTTCGGGAACTTCTTTTCCAAGGTTTCCAATAGCCAAGGCTGATTCGCCACGAACTACCTCATCACTATCGGTTAAAGCTTCGATGAGAGATTCTTTTGCATCCATAGCCAAGGATCCCATCTGTGTAAATACTCGTGCAACAGCTCGTCGAACTTCATCGTCATCATGACCTAAAAGGTTGGCAAGTGACTCAGCTGCTTCAGCAGCATCCGAACCCAAGTAATAGAGTGCTTCTGCAGCATATCGGCATATGTCGTCTTCATCACTGTTAAGACCGCTAATTAGCATCGGTAGAGCCTCAAGCAGTCGAGGATTTGTGCCGGATTTTGAGACAAGTTCAAAAGCCGATCGCTGAATCGTTTCATCTGAGTCCTCCATCAGTCCCATGAGGTCTTCCCAAGCATATTCATCCTCATTAACAAGACTAAGGGCCTTCTGAATTTCGCCTTCTTCCAGCAACTTATGGAGGTCTGACAAACTTGTGGCCTCTGAGTGTTCTTCCACTGATAAAATAAGGGCTCATATCTGTTCAAAAAGGTTGTCGCCACTAATAGAATAAGACAAAGTCAATGAGAGGTTCCCAATTTCACAAATGAATCATCCAATCATATTTTCGCAGACCTAACGCCAGGGTAACTGTATGCAACTGTATACCCGTTTTACCTCGAATATATTCATCTAAAAAGGCATTCAACTTTTGTCTAGTTGGAAAGGTGGTGAGTAAAATGACATTTTGCCGTTCACCTGTTTCTATCACCAGTTTCACTTCTTTGACTGATTGAATATCGGTCAAGGTTTTTGCAAGAATTTTAATGTCGATTTCAAGTTGTATTAAACCAATTACATCCATACCAACTTCTTGGGGATCAATCAAAGTAGTGAATCCCTTAATGATCTTGTTTTTCTCTAAGCGCGCGACACGACTTCGAATGGTAGCATCACTTACCTTTAACTTGCGGGCTACGCTTCGATATGATAATCGCGAATCTTGCTGAAGGATGTTGAGAATTCGTCGATCTATTTCATCAAGATCTATCCTATGTTTTCGACGAGAGGGGCGCTCTGCTTCGGGTGTAGGATGGAATCCCAAGTAATGAATTATATCTCCACGGTGTTCCATGTTTAA
>CAYFXY010000013.1:13512-14029 GCA_964347205.1 uncultured archaeon | reverse complement strand
CGATAGATATACAAGGGGTGTTCTTGCATTTCTGCTGCTTCCGCACTACTCTGGCATTGAACGCATCGAAATACGAGATGGGGGGTTACACTCACCGAATTACAATCCAGGCATTGAAATGCCTCTTCGGATTTGAAATCTTGTTGTTCACTTTCAAGAGTCACTTTACAGGAGGGACATTGGAGCCTATTCTTAGTGGTTGAAAACTCATGGCGAGGGGCTAAATATCCGCAAGAAAAATGTTCTATAATCGGGTGTCGTAATAAACGATAACCCGAGCACTTCTGACATTGATAGAGGGGGAATACTCCAGGTGATGCACATTTTGAACAGGTAAGAATTGACTCTAACAACTCCCCTTCTAAAATCCCCGCATGTCTTAGTTGCTCAAGTCGATCCACAGTATCTTTAGCATTCGCCTCAAGAACCTTTTCAGCTTCACGATAGCGGTAGCCATAAGTTGTCGTCGAATCCAAATTTGGGTGTAAATCTTTGATACTTCCATCGAGCAATCGTT
>CAYFXY010000013.1:11260-13502 GCA_964347205.1 uncultured archaeon | reverse complement strand
CGGAGAACTTTCAAGTCCGCTGTTTGTTTCCATGACTGTTCCTGACACCGGAGCGTAAATATCACTGGCTGCTTTTATCGACTCTATTTCGCAAAACACTTTTAAGGCTACTCAGAACTTTGCGGGTGCGCGAAATCTCCTTGTTTTAATAGCAACTTGCCCAGTCTCATTCTCCGTTTACTGCGCATTTGCGTAGTTTGTTAACAGGGAACTACGCGCTCATATCAGCTCCCCTAGAATTACTTGGTAACACAGTATCCGGAAGCATCAAGGACGTGAATCGGTTGTTCTCGGGGCCTTGAAAATCCCACCCGGGGAGCCCTCCCGAATTCTTGTCCCTCCCAAATCCCTCCTCCCGTTGTCCGAACCTCAGAAGTTTTTTCCAGAGGCACTGGGCACCGATCTTGCGTCCTTCCGTCTGGGTTACTCCCCTTCTAGCGGGGAAAGGGGGATGACCACGGAACGTGCCCGCGAATGTGCGTGGGCACCTCCTCCTATTTTTATGTAACAAAAAATTAGAAGATGCCCGTAAGCTCACTTCGGAAGCTAACGGGCGGTCTTAGGTATAAGGCAAGTATTTAACCAACTGGTCGTGCTATGAAGAACCAGCTGAGGAAAATAAGAACCCATGCAACTACGACGATTCCTAGGACAATAAGCATAAAGGGAGCGATAAATTGGACAAGTGCCATTAGAACTACGGTAATAAACCATAATAGAAGTCCAAACCAACCGACCCAGGTCCATGTTTTTTTTGCACCTTCACGCGTTTTGACGATATCAATGACTGCGATAAGAGGTACTAATAGTAAGTAGAATATGGCAAGGAAGCCTCCATACGCATAAACTACTAAAGGCATGACAAGCCAGTTAAAAACTCCATCAGAAATCACACTTGCCGTGGATGGCGTTGCAAAGATCCAAAGTACCGCCAGATATGATAGGTTACCTATTATGGGAAGATACACAGCCCATTGTCGCTTTTTGAACCACTTAAAACCAATCAGGTAGAACACGAGGAAAAAAGCGTGAAGCCCAACAAGAGACCATGTCGCAAGATAGTAGGGCAAGAGTTGATCCACCGTGGCGCTCGCAGGAAGTTGATATACTGATATCGCCATCACAAAAAATGCGAGAAAACCAAAGAATACTGCTAGAAATCCGGAGAAACCTCCCGCGCTTGGGGTTTCACTCTTTAATACTTCAAGGATACCCAGGAGTGACATCAGAAGTAGGATAACGCTAATTACAACAAATATTCCAAAATGTATAGGTGTTTCAGCAATGTAGAGCATTCCATGAAACCCTCCGATGTGCCCTCAACGAATGTTCTATAAAAACGCTTGCTTTTTGAAAAATAGCAACGAACTATTACGATGGGTCATTACGATAATCGAACGACTTAAAATAAGGAAAAGGGGAGATAGGGAGACGAGTTGGGTTATGTTGAAAAGATTAATGCTTCTCCCTATAGTTTTGGTTTTCACTTCACTTATCGTTCGAATCATCAGAACCAATGACTCCGGCGGCTCCTTTTGATAATATTATTCTCATGATTGGTGATGGAATGAGTTGGAGTCAAATTAATGCAACAAAGAAATGGCTCGGATCCTCAGCTAATCTAACTATGGATGAATTATCTTTTCTGGGCGATATTGAAACCTATTCTCTCAACGACCCTGTAACTGACTCTGCTGCCGCTGCAACAGCCCTTGCTACTGGGAATCGAACAAATAACAATATGCTTTCGGTGACTCCAAGTGGAGAAATTCTTACGACGATTCTTGAGGCTGCCGAAGCTTTAGGTAAATCAACTGGCTTGGTAACAACCACTCCTATTAATCATGCTACACCCGGAGCTTTTTCAGTCCACGAAGAAGATCGCAGTCATTATTCTTCTATTGCCCGGGAACAGCTTTTCAAAGAAATCGAAGTCCTTCTTGGTGGAGGTATGGCTTGGTTTAGTTCATATTTAGGAATTGCGACAAGCCAAGGTTATCATATTGTTGAGAATCGAACTGAAATGGAAGCTGCTGTAACAGAGGATTACTTGTTAGGGGTTTTCGCCACTGGCTCGATGAGCTATGAATATGATCGCGATCCTCTTATAGAACCCCACATCGCTGAAATGACCAACATTTCTCTACAGATCCTCGACAGAAACGCAAAAGGATTCTTCCTCATGGTTGAAGGCTCGCAGATCGACTGGCGGTGCCACGCGAACGATCTGGAGGGGACGATC
>CAYFXY010000013.1:3624-11250 GCA_964347205.1 uncultured archaeon | reverse complement strand
TGGTTGAAGGCGGACGCATTGACCACGCTTGCCACGAAAGAAATATCAATAACACAATTGGAGAAACAATCGCTTTTGATGACGCCATCAAAGTTGCCTACGAATACACCCAACAAAATAACCGAACTCTCCTCATCGTCACAGCGGACCATGAAACCGGCGGACTTTGGGTAAATATGTCCAACCCAGTATTAGAATACCAATTCGCCTCTACTTCTCATACAGATACCCCTGTCCCTGTATTTGTCTATCACAACACCACTTCCACTTTCCCCCCCTTCACACATCTCACCGATATCGGAGAATATCTTTTCCAAGCCTTTGGTCTAATACCACGACACCTACCCATTGAATTTGTTGATATTCCTTCCAACCAGCTAATCGAATATGGGGATCCCATTTATTACCAGCTCAATGCTTTTGCTGTAGCTCCCATTGATACATGGTGGATCAACGACACCACGCACTTTTCTATTGATGGAACTGGTCTCATCCAAAACGTCTCTGCCCTCACGGTGAACAACTATGGACTCGAAGTCAGGGTTAATGATACTAACGGACTCTTCATTACTGCCACGTTTACACTTAGTATACTAGATACTACCGCACCCACTTGGATTACTTTCCCACAAAACCAGATCATTGAAATCGGAACCTCATTGGACTATCAACTCCAAGCCATTGATCTCTCCGGAGTTGTTTCTTGGTTCATCAATGACACAATCCATTTTACAATCGATACAACAGGCTACCTAACTAGTATCCCAAATTTATCACTAGGAACTTATGGCCTTAACGTTACCGCCGCTGATCCCTATGGAAATGCAATCTCTGCAACTTTCAGTGTCAGTGTCCAGCAGTCAACACAGCCTCCTCCCCCAGCTATCCCTGGATTCCCCCTTATATCAATCCTCATTGGATTGATATTAGCGCTACCACTTGGACTGAGTGTACGAAGAAAGACAAGTAAACCAGCATGAATCTTAATCTGAGAGTTTCATGCAGACGAATCTGCCCTTAACTAAAATTATAGATGTTAGAAGTCTCACCTTACTTGGTACAAGTCAAATTAAATTCAAGACGAGATCTATAACCTGTTAGAATCGCCCACGGAACGAATACAGATTTGAGTTACTTTGGACGATAGACTACGTAATAGTTGGTTACTACGCTGATAGAGGTGAAGATAGATCTGATGAGCTTAAGGTAATAGTGATGATCGATCCGAGAGCTGCAGTTGGAACTAACATGTGATTTTTTCCGAATCTTCGACATTTTATCGAAAAAAAATCCAGCAAGAAAAGGAAAGCATTTTTAATTTGTTGTACCTATTATCGTCTTGGATAACGGGAGTTCCCCGAGGTGGAATAGAGCACAATTAGTTAGCTTTACAAAGTATCAAGCTAACTCTATGTGCCATAGATTCAACTTTTTCGGAATGACTGTTAGCCGTCATAGGACACAGAACGAGGTAAAACGGAAAAAACTCATGGCGACAGGATGGGGTATCCTTCCCTGTGTCTTTCATTCCCCTCTCCCCCTCTCCTCCTTTATGTCCTCGTTCTGGACGCCCCATCCCGCTATTGGGTGGTGCTGGACGCGCCACCCCTTTTTTACCAATTTCCTTATCTTCTGTTGATTCCTATAAGGCTTGGAATTAATATTCAGAATAGGTGAATTAGCATGAAACAATGGAAAGGGATTCCTGTTGTAACAGCCGAAGAGATGGCTCGGGTTGATGATTTTGCTATAACTGAGTTCGGGCTATCGTTGTTTTCGATGATGGAAAATGCTGGACGCTTATTGGCAACATTGGCAGGAAATATGCTCAGGGGATTCAAAGAAAAATCAGTGGTTTGTTTGATAGGTCCTGGTCACAATGGTGGTGGGGGATTAGTGGCAGGGCGACATTTAGCTAATTGGGGAGCAAATGTTGAAGTGGTGAATGGTGCAAAACCTGATCGTTTTCGCAAAATGACAGCTCACCAATATCTGTTGTTACAAAAGATGAAGATACCGTTCTCCAATGAGAAATGGACTCAATTACCAGATCTATTTATTGATGCACTTTTAGGTTATGGAGGAAGCGATAATCCAAGGGAACCTATGGCTACCTTAATCTCGAAGGCGAATGAAACGGGTGTACCCATATTGGCTCTTGATATTCCTTCTGGACTAAACGCTACCAGTGGAGTACCTCAAACTCCCTGTGTGCGAGCAACTGTGACCATGACACTTGCTTTGCCAAAAACCGGATTAATCACAAAACAGGCTGAATCTTTTGTAGGTTCTTTGTATCTAGCAGATATTGGCATTCCTTCCATGGTGTATCACACTACTCTTGGCATACATGTATCGCTTTTTCACGGAGAGATGCTCATTCGCCTGGAATAATACGAAATAGCTATTAGACTAAATTCCAGACTAGTCAGTTTCATCCCATTGTTTTCTTGCTTCATTCCAAAGTCTGTGAGTTCGGAGATTGGGCACGAGTGCGGGTTCGCGATTTAGTCGGAAAATAGCTAATAGGTCTAAGCCTGATATATTGACCAATGTATGTGTTAGCTGTTTCATGAAACTAGCTCCACCTTGTGGAATGCCAATGAGAATGATTGCTCCATCTTCGGTCGGTATTATTTGGCTTAAAGCATGTTGAGCTGATAATTGATGAAATAATTCGAGGGTTGATTCGTGACAGGTCACAAAAATGCATATATAATCCTTGAATGCTACGCGACTGAACGCTAGATAGGGGAAGACGGCCTTCGTGTTTTTCAAGCGGTGTTCGCGAGCCCAAATCGTCTTATCCGCTAAACTGATTCCCTTTTTAGCTAGAAGTTCTCTTCGTTCAGTTTTTGTTAGTATCCCCTCACTAAGGCATAGAGCAAGAAGCCAATCCGTTTGTTTAAAAGAAATCTTCTGCCGGCTGTAATCAAACCCTCGTAGTCGTGGAAATTGGGGACCATATTTTCTAATAAATTGGAGTGTTCCCTCAGTTAACAAATCCGATGTAATCTGCCATTCACCAACGACATGATTATAGAAATCGAAGCTGATATTTGTATAAAATCCCTTGATGCGATGGATTTTGTATGTTTGTAGATACTGCTTTTTCATTTCCTGCATTTTGTTTTCGAATCTGTTCAATTGTTTAACTTGATTTGGAATCAAGATGTGAAAAAAGCCCTCTACTTGGTTAACGTCCCATCCTATTCCTGATAAGAATGGTAGCTCTTTTCCAAATCTGAGTTCATTTCGAATCCAAATATCAAACTTTTGAGCCGAATCGCGGGATTGTGCACGGAATTGGATTCCATAATGTACAAGCCCAAATTGATGTATATCCAAAATTGCGCCAATATGTACCCTATAATGAGACCATAACTTGTAAGACTCGCGTGTCACTGTCCGAGGGCTGACGCTCAGCTTTTTCGCTAGAGCAACCAAACCACTTTGAGGATTCCGGTTTAGGGCTTCAAGATACCTCACCTGAAATGAATCAAAGATCATCGGAAATGAGATGTGAAAACCGCTAGTGAGCAGCTCTGAAACCCGAGAACCGTTGTTCAGTTGATAAGACGACATTAATTCAAGGCGATGATCAATCTCAGTTGCTAGTTGATTTGAAATGGGCATTGACCGATAGTTGAATGATGAATGTGCTGGAATATGGGGATCTTCTATAATTTCACCGATACGAAATACTCGGTCTTGATAAGCTTGTAAATGTGTTAATAATCGGGTGAGTTCGGGTTTGCCTAATTCTGGTTTAACACTATCTAGAATTTGGTGAATCCGACCTTGTGTGATTTCATGAAAACTTGCCATTTCAGACCCGGCGGTGTCTATCAGTTTTTTGTTCTCTTTAAACCTAAGCCTCAAAAAGAAAAAATGGTACAAATCTCAATAAAAGTCAGCAACTTTCAAAAAAGTCTGACCTAAAGTTGTGGTAAAACGCGTTAATATTTGTCCAAATCCTACAATTCGAGAAATGAGTGGAGTTTAAAGAAATTAAACCTTTATTTCTCCTATGATTGGAAAATGAAGATAAGAGTCTGCTTCAATGCTTTTCTTATAAGCATTATTTGGTATTCAACTGTTGGAGAAGGAAGCGATCCCCTAGCCCGTTATCCCTCCTCTCCTCCGAACCTGCATTAACAGACAGATAATTTACGCGGGGAATGAACTATGGCTAACGAATCACCTGCTCATGAACCTCATAGTACCGGATCAAATTTAATATTCCTGGAAAATGATCGTATATCAGTTTCCAATGGAAAGGTTCGTTACCTTAGTGTCAGTCGTTTCTCTGAAAGAGAAATTTCACGCCAACTTGCCGCTGTGTGTAATCTACTCCTGTTAATGCTTACACGGGATTTTGGTGTTCGATCACCAGAAACCGTAACAGTCGCGCCTTCTGAGTTAAAACGGGGGGTCGATATTATTATCACAAGGCGTGATTAGACACCAAACACCCAGATATCTACAGGGGCATTCATCTCCAGAATGCCCCACCTGGGTGTCACAAAATTTCTTCATCTGTAAATTCCCAATATTGACGTTTCTCGTTCCAACGACGGAATAAATCGGGATGAAGACCACTACCTAAATTGTGTTCTTGATAAATGACCATAAGCTCATCAATTTCATATTGTTGCGTGATATCTCGTATGATTTTAATTATGAAATCACGCCAACCAATCGGGCGTTTAAGAAATATTGCGATTCCTTGTTGGGTTATATAGGTGAATGCAAAGGGAAATCGGGAAGCCAGTAGTTGGAGTTGTTTTTGTGAGTTTAGACTACAAATAATACTTAGGAGGATAAATTCTTCCAAACCTCCACCACTGAAATATATGGTAGGGGATATGATGGATTCATTCATCAATCGATTTAATTTTAATCGGATTGAATTCTTAGATAGATCGTAACCATAACCTGAAAGCATATTTTGAAGCTCTGACATCTTATGGTGAGAGCTGAGAACCAAATTAGAGAGCAAAAAATCAATTCGGTCAAATGAACAGGGATCCCGGAGATCAGAATAATTACAATATGATATTTCAGTTATCGCCTTTTCAGTAAGACTTGGCAACCGAGAAATTTCAGCCAGATCTGTAGGGATTCGCCACTGCCCCAACTCAGAATCATAATCGTCAAATCGAAGATTCCAATAAACTTCCAAGGCTCGCTGTAAATGTGCTTTTTCCATAAATTCTTGTTTTAAGAATTTCACTTTTTCCTCAAAAAGCCGCAAGGCTCGGTGTTGAGATGGAATAGCGTATGTAATATATCCATTCCGATAAGCCACATCGAAAATGAATGCTGTCATAAAGGGTGGTTGGGAATTTCGGATTAAAGATTCAAGGCGTTTTGAATCTTCAAATGACTTCGTTCGAAAAACAAGGCTAAATGTAGTTAGTTTTAACTTTCCACGGTTTTGGTGAAAAAATCGCAAGAGTCCAAATTGATCTTGGAGCTGATTGAGGGTCTTTTTTATACTATACCGGGATTTCCCTAAATTCTTACTGAGACATCTAATACTAATCAGCGGATTAACAGATAATACCCGAAGAATATCCACCTGTTCTTTGGTTAGAGCTCTTTGAACAGTTTTTTCAAAGCCTAAGAGTAGAACTTCGGTGATACGGTTCACCGATCGGATACGATATTCATTCAAAATACGAAGCCTATCTCTTAACCCGATAGCAATATCCTTAGAAGGCGCAATATCTCTAAAGCGGATTCTTTTATGCCCTTGATACCCTTGTTCCTCTGTGGATAAAGTTCCTGTTTCCACCCTTTTGATATACAAAATAACACTATACAGTAGATGGCGTATAGTGTCTTGCTCTTCTTTAGGAATAGCTCTAGATGCGATTTGGTCGGCTATTCCAACCAAGGGATGGTCTATCACTCCCGCCATGGTGCTATCTCTCTCTTTCAACTTCCAATAAAAGTTACTTTTTTTGAAAATTTGCTAAGAGAAAATTGTCAAGATACCCTAAAACATGAACAATTCCTAGAGTACCTTTTTTATTAAAATCCTTGAATATCCATTTTAAGTGATTCAAATCAAAAACAAAAGATAAACTGCGGTTTTTTAGGACATTCAAATTTAAAAAATCCTTTAAACACCCATTAGAGAGTTAAATCAACGTTTTTTGCTACCTTTTAAACGAACTAAAGAAAGTCAAACCAAAAACCTTCGTGATAATATGTATAATCCCACTGAAGACCCATACCCATGGTAAGTTTCCTAATCAGAAACTCCTTTATTGATTTTTCAAACCAGTCGTTCTTAGGACACAAGCCCATAGGTTAGTGATTCTTAGAATAATTTGGCAGGTTCTTGGGCTATAAAAACAAGGGCTACAAAAGTAATCCCCCGCTTGAGTATCTATTTGCTACCAAGAGAAGAACCAAACACAACGAATTATAGAGTGATGGCATCTTCTGCACAATTTTCGACACACGATTCACATTCGGAACAAGCATCCGGGTCCGTGACTTTGGATAAATTGTCTACGAGTGTGAAGCATTCGCTGGGGCAGACATCTATGCAGGTGCCACATCCAGTACAGGCTGATTCGTCAACTTTTGGAGGCATATTCTTACTCCATCCATTTGCATCTCATCCCAACATTATTGATGGACGAGCATTACCACACAAGAAACGCTTGGTTTTTTAACTTTTACACACAGTCAAAATTTTACATTCGCCCTAAACGGAAGTGTAATAAGTTTAAGCAAAGATGCTTCTTTATCTTTTTAGATGGTTTTTGTTGGAGATGACTGAATGACCACGAGGAAAAAACGACTTTTTACTAAGGATGCGCCAACACCTGTTGGTCCATATAGCCAGGCGATTCATGCTGGCGATTATCTTTTCGTTGCCGGACAGGTTCCTGTAAATCCAGAAACTGGGGAGTTTGTTACAGGGTCCATTATTGAACAAACAAAGCAATGCATGGAAAATATTAAAACGATTCTCAATGCAGCTGGGGCGAGTCTCGCTGATGTTGTTCGAACAACAATTTACCTAACTAATATGCAGGATTTCGGCGAAGTAAACGAAGCCTATGGGAATTATTTTGATCTTGACCCTCCTGCTCGAACTACAATTGGAGTAGCAGCATTACCCAAGGGTGTTTCCATTGAAATTGATGTCATTGCATATGTTCCATAGAAACGGAAAAAACCTGTGTTCCTAAGGTGTAAACTTAAATCACTACACCACTGCATGCTCTAGCATGACGCGTCTTCACACTGAACTCTGTGACCTTCTTGACATTAAATATCCTATTTTGCAAGGAGGAATGGGACCCTATAAAACCGAAGACTTGGCTATCGCGGTCACAAACGCAGGGGCGCTGGGGGTGATTAGTAGTATCGGAATGGCTGCAAGATTAATTCCGGAAGCAGCACCCTTGGATGCACCCCGCCTCTTTGGAGATGATCCTCCCCTAGTTATCTTACAGAAATCAATTGAAGCTGTTACAAAAAGCACCAAAGGTTCAAGGGGAATTTTTGGCGTTAACATTCCTGTTGCTGCTGAATTCCTTCCAGCATCAAAGATGTTTGTCAAACAGGTCATTGAGGCCCGAAAAGCAGATTCAGATATCG
>CAYFXY010000013.1:0-3614 GCA_964347205.1 uncultured archaeon | reverse complement strand
GTCCACAGAACCAGGAACGTCCAGAAAAGAAGGGTGGAGTGTGAGGCCCCGATTCAGATATCGAACGTCATCTACGCGTTCTCATAACTTCAGCAGGAAATCCATTACCATGGACTGAGGTTAAAAAACATGGTCTTATTTGGGTTCATGTAGTTCCCTCAGTATATCATGCCAAAAAAGCGGAAAAAGCTGGTGCTGATATAATTGTTGCTTCAGGGCATGAGGGTGGTGCCCATGTATCTTGGGACCCTGTCCATTCAATGGTGCTCGTTCCTGCAGTAGCTCAGGCTGTGAAGACCCCCGTTGTGGCTGCAGGTGGATTCAGTGATGGATCATCGCTTGCTGCAGCCTTATGCATGGGTGCCATTGGTATCCAAATGGGAACCCGCTTCATTGCAACTCAGGAAAGTGATTTTGAAATTATTTGGAAAAAAGCGATCATCAATCGAGAGGAACGCCAAACTCTTGTCGGACGAGGGTTATTTGGTCCGATGCGGTTCCTCCGAAATCGTCGAGCCGAAATGCTAGTGGAACAAACCCTCTCAGATGTACCCCGATTCTTTCTCGGAGATCCAGTTGAATCGAATAAAGAGATTCTTAGACTAGAACAAACTGGGTTTGTTGATTTAATGGACGGGAAGATTGATACAGCTCTAATGTTTGGTGGTGAAGTGAGTGGGCGTATCAATGATTTACCAACTGTCTCAGATCTAATCCACACTATTGTAGAAAGCGCAATCACATTAATTAAGAATCTTCCAAACACAGTTCTCAAAGAGTAATATACTTGGTTATCGAAATTGTTGTTGTCGATGCCAACGTCTATGCGCTTTGATTTTATCCTTTGGCACAAAACGATGACAATTGGGGCATTTTACGAATCCTTTCGCTGTCATTTCGAGAATCCGCGCCCGCCGGCGGTTGTCGGATACCCGACCAATATAATCTGCCAACGCAAACAAGATCACAGTTGTGGGTAATAACAAGATAGCTGGAAGTATGACCATCTGGGAAGCGCGTATCGTCCGATCCCAAATGCTCGGAACTGAAAGAATCGCTGTTTCAGGAGAATTCGCAATAATCACCTCAGAACCATCACGATTGAAATCAAAATTAAATGCTATTACACTGACTGGAGACTGGATTAAATTCCAAAGAACACTAACCGACCAAAATAGAGTATTGTAACTTAAGAGTACCAGGATTGGTCGTCCCTCTCCTGATGTAGTACCAGCACCTAATACCTCCTGTCCTGGGTTATAGGGATCAATGTCACTAACGAGTACCGAGTACATTCGTGCTTTCATAATTTGACTCGGCCAAATGTTCTTTGGAACCCACCCTCCACTCCCCCGATAAAGAGTAAAGATATCCATTCCTTTTACAAAGGCTATTTCATTACCATTTGGTACTGTCATGAAATCACCAATGGCAATAGAACGAATGGTATCAGTCCAATTAAACGCATGAGTCGAAGACCATGTACCATTTTCGAATCTGAGAAAGACTATACCTGTATCCTGACCTGCAGTGACTATTTCTTCTCCTTCATGAATCTGCTCAACATCCCCAATGCTGCCACAAAGTAACGTGTGTGAGTCAACATATATCTGATTAATTTGCCAAGTCATGTTCTCAAGTCGATTCGCAACATATACCCGACCGGATGTAAGGGATGTTGACCAGTTAAAGTATTGACCCACAATAGCGATTTCTTCGGCTCTTGAACTAGCAATTAGTTGTCCAGAAATCATTTCATTGGTGAACCATACAGGGGGTTTGGAAGGAAGTGCTCCGATTACATCGACTACCCAAGTCGCTTCTCCTTTTGAGAGTTGGAATAATGTTCCATTCTCAAAAAGAACTACAATTTCATCTCCCTTATGATTAATATCAAAATCTCCAACGGTCAAAGAAATCAGGGGATTGGTATCCCATAGGAAATTTTGGAATGTCAAATCTTGCCAGGGTGAAGAAGTAAGCCCGCCAATAATAAATATGCCAGAAGGATTGAGATAAACCAATTCAAGTCCTGGTTTTGAAATATCCACGTCACCAAATGCGACTTGGTTCACCTCATTGGTTATGAAATTCCCTACAACATACCGTTCACGAAGTCCAACCCAGTTGGCAAAAAACAATATGATGATTAGGATCAGCCAAATGGAAAAGAGCTGGGATTTCCGAAATTGAACCACGCTTAGTCACCCTTAACCATTAAGATATTTTTACAAAGTTCAACCTTATATAATCTCTATCTTGTCGTTAAGCGCCTAATGGTTCCAGTTATCTTTCTCTCTTTTGCGATTCTAAATTTTCTATGATACAGTGAAAGTATTTGTTGTCCAAAACCATTAACTTTAATATGCAATTCCATATGCCTAGAAAATTGAGTATCTTATTTGTATGCTTAATCTAATCGAGGTATGCAGTAATGGCACAGGATATAAAACCCAAAGTTGTATGGCGTCATACCTTTTTCATTGCAAGTATAATGTGTCTAGCCTTCATTGGAATTGACTGGATTCACTTCTTTATCTTCGGGACAAAGTTCACCTATATTATCAACCCCATTTCACCCACAGCCATCATTGATTTTTTCTTTTATCTCATTGTTTTTGCAGGTATGGCTTTCCTCATTGGGTTTCTTGTTAACTTTGAAACTAAGGATGTTGTCGTTGCAGGAATCCTTGGTCCTTTTCTCTTTCTTTTTGTTAATTTCTTTATCCTCTTAGGATTGCTTTATCTCAATCCTGCATATGGCACAATGTTGATTCCTCACTGGCAATGGATCTGGGGTGTTAGTCCTGATTGGGTTGCTCTTCTTCCAGATGTTATTATGGCTGTCTCATTACTTTATGCGCAAAGCCTTCTTCTCTTCTTAGTACTTGCCCTTCCTTTCATTCTTGCTTTGAGCTTTACTGGGCATGCAATCCGTGAAATGATGGGTTGGAACTTTCCTCGGTAATATCACTTTAAAAGAAACAGAAAAATAGAACCCCGTTCATCTCTGAATTAATTCAAGTTGGTCATGTAGGTGTCCTTAATTGATTACGGGAACGCGAATTACTCTCCGTGGGCTAGAAATCGAAGATGCCGAAATAATCCTTAGACATTTCAATGATGTCGAAGTTCGGCGATTTCTCGGCCACCTTTTACCCGTATCAAAAGAGGAAGAAGTACAATGGATTCGCAATACTTGGGAATCGCGGCGGAAAGGTACTGAATATGTTTTTGGGATTGAAGTCAATCAGAATAGTCTACTAATTGGAACCTGCAGCCTTTTCTCCGTTCATAAAATAAATCGCTCCGCAGAACTCGGAATCGCTATTTGGAATAAAGCATATTGGAATAAAGGATTAGGTCAAGAAGCTCTTCAGCTTCTTCTGGGATATGGATTCTACTTTCTAAATCTCCATAGCATCTTTCTTTGTGTTAATGAAGATAACTCTCGGGCAATTCGCGCCTATGAGAAAGTAGGTTTTCAACATTCCGCCCATCAACGTGAAGCCCTTTATCAAGACGGTGAGTTTAAAGATACCATACTAATGGATATCCTTGAACATGAATTTCGGCAACTAAACCCACCTCCTTTCCCATTAATCAAAGACGGT
>CAYFXY010000012.1:37488-46510 GCA_964347205.1 uncultured archaeon | reverse complement strand
CCTTGTGATCTTTGCGGCTGGGCTATTTGGATATGGGATACATGAATTTATTGAAGCCGGGTACTGCCACCAATCATTGAGCATGTCTGGGACATTAATCATATTCTACCAGAAAACAGCCCAATTGGTTTAGTGCTGAAAGGATTGGTAGGATATAACGGCAACCCTTCCTTGATTGAGGTGACAGCCTACGTGATCGCACTCTCGGTGTTGTTAACGTATTTTGCACGTCACTATTTATTTCAACCACCACACGACCACTCCACAAAAATCCACGTGCAAACTGAGGAATCTGGCTAAAACCATATTATTACAACAAATCCTTCATCTTATACCTCAAGTTGACAAAGGATCAGATATTGAAGAGAAATAACACTGTTAGCAAGTCAGTCTTGCGGGATCTGAGACATTTCTGGAAAATTTCGTAAGAGATACAAAAGTTTTAGGTAGGATATGCAGATTCAGATATATGACAGAATTTCTCAATGTGTCAATCCAGAACGGCCAGCTCGTTCCTCTAGAATATGAGAATATTACCACAACCATTGATGAAGTAAAATTCGAAAGGAACACAGGTCGCCTTACAGTTTCGGATGTGCGACTTGTATGGTATAAATTCAAGAAACCAAAAGGGAGAGGATTTTTTGGTGGCTTTGCCAAAGCATTCGCCGTGGGTGTAGCAGGAACAGTAGCCGCTGAAACCGCCCGTCACCATGGTGGTATTATTGGCAACGCAGTTGGCAGAGGCATTCGCCATGCCACTCATGCAACAGCTACAGCAATTGTTATTGATACATTATCGAGCAACGAAATGGTCACTCGTGGGAAAGGGGGAATCGCAGAATCCCTCGCAATTCCATTGATGGTTATTGATAACATTGATAGCCCAAAGAAGAAATTAGTTATCACTCTAACGAGCGGTGAAGACATCGAATTTGAAAGTAAAAAGCCACAAATGTTTGCAGTCGTTGAAGCCCACATTGAAGCGGCTAAAACTAAAAACAAATGCCCGTTCTGTGGTACACATGTATCATCAGGCAAAACTCATTGCCCGCACTGTGGGGCTCCTGTAAGGAGTGAACAATCAAGTACATCAGCTCAGAGGGCAGGTTCCCGCTCGATGCCTCTTGGGATGCCTTCAACGTCACAAACACAATGTCCACATTGTAAATACATTGTACCAATAAGCGAATACTGTTCGCAATGTGGGAAACCGCTCATTATTCATTGTTCTAAATGTGGTTCCGAGTTTTCTTCATTCGTGTTTCAGGGTAACTTCTGTCCCAAATGCGGAAATAAGCTTAGATAGATCAAAGGATCTTCATGTAAAACCAAAAAACCCGGTATAAGTAGTAATCTTGGAGAATTCAAATAATTTTTCGCTATTTTGACAAACCGATACAATTTTTTATAGTGGTTTCTGTTATCAGCGGTAAGTAGTGTGGCGATTTCTATCTTCCAGCGGGAATCGTTTAGCCCACTGCTATTGAAAAATCGAACTATAGTGAGATTTGAAAACATGAACCGAAATATTTTGAAAATTAGTCTCTTAGTCATCAGTTTGCTAGTGTTTCAGTGTGGAATACCTCAACCCTTGGCATATCAAGATGAGTCGGCGCCTCTGGCAGCAGCAGTTTCAGTGCCAGTGAATGGAATGGGTACTGTGGTTATCAATGATACTGATCCTCAGGATAGCTTCACTGTTGAAATAACTGAACCAGGTATCTATCGATTTAACCTATCCTATTTTGTTACCAATGCAACTCCTGGCGGTGTGGATATTGACACCGATTGGAGCCAGACTCAGGATATGTGGTGGCCGGGTGTCGGCACCTATTTCCGCTCAATGTCCCCTTTCTTTGCCCTTAATTGGAATAATCAATTTGAAAATGACACCGGGTCCTATGACACTGACCTTATCTGTGTTCGCCCGGGTTATATTCGAATTGATTTCGACCTAACATTCTATTTTACCGGCGATCAGGTTGCTGGGAATTTAACCGTTGACCAGTTACTGGTTTTCGGAACCCTACCTGATGCGTTGCCATTAGGTGAAAATTCATCTTTCGAATGGACAACGGATGACACGTGGTATGGCCTCCGATTGCACTTGCCAGCTAATGATTTGTATAATTTCACAACCTATGGTAGTCTTAATTGGAGTACTACTGCTGGATGGGGTGGTGACGGATTCTTCACTCCATTAGATGCAGTAGTTCTCATTGATCTCAATTTTGGTCAGAACATGCCGTTTTATACCTGGATGCCAGGTTATAATGTGCCTGCAGGTCCCGATACTAATGATACGACTTGGGGACCCTTAATTGATCAACAGATTCTGAGTGGTGGCGATTACTATCTACTTGGGCAGAGTTTGACATTTGAGTTTCTCAACGATTCCGTAACAACATTCACAGTCAATGTTGACACAGTACCAACAACCCCGCTTCTGCCTGGAGTCCCATTACAGCTTCAATTCAATACCACTCCACACGTCTACGATGCCTACGTCCAAGTGACGCTTCCTGAAGGCCATTACTTCGATGCCTATTTCTCTGACCCGTCAGGTTTCAATTGGACAATAATGACTTTTGACGCCTGGATGGGTGGTTATACAGGACCCTATTATGAGACCTACAATGACCCTACCACGAACTACACTCTCCATGATACACTTGAGCGTGGATATGCGACAGCACAAAGCTTTGGCTTCCCCGCACCTGGAGTACTTGGTAACATGTACATGGACCAGTGGTATACAATTTCCACCTACACCCTCTATACGAATGGATCAATCACAGGAGCTGTACCTCCTGGTGGACCGGGCATCAGTAGTCGATTCAACACCTTTTACATGAATGTTCAAGCAGTTTCGATTGGTAATCCACATAGCCAAACGTTCAACATAACAGCGAATCTAGACATTACTCCCTTCCCTGAATTAACCGAGATGGGATTAACTTTTGATTTCAATAATACTGTGGGTCCATTTTATCATTGCTTCTCACTCCCTCAAGCGAGTGGGGGAATCTACTCAGTTAGCACTATTGCCACAGACTACAACGCCAGTGGCACAGTTGGTATCGAAGATTACATGCAGCCTGAAGCGTATCGAGATTGGCAATATTTCAGCTTCTTTGGGCCACCCCTCGGTTGGTCTGATCCTCCAACGGGAACCGGTTATTCAGTGAATACAAATGACACCGCGATGCTTTCTTATGTTTCCGTCCGCGATATTGTCAATTATCTATGGGTGTTAGGACCAGGAATGGTTAGTGGGGACATGATCGAGGCAAATGTTAGCCTATCTATTACACCACCGGTACCCTATACATTTGGAACAGTAGCGATAGCTACTCTTGAACCAACAGATTTTGCTACCTTTACTTTCGATGTAGTTGCAGGTAATACATATGCTGTAACAATGGAAATAATGCCCGATGGTGACATTGCCTACGGATACTTTATGAACGGCTTTGGAGAAAATCCATTTATTATTGGTTCTCTATTCGGCAGTATCATCGGCACGAGCACTTCCTTTCCATTTAGCATGATTTATGAAGCAACCTTTACTGCACGCTATACCGGTCGAGTCACTTTTGCTGTGGTTGGCGAAGGTACCGTGACTATTATCATAGGACTAGCTCAAGCACCCCTTTCCCTGGCATTGATTGGCGCAATAATTGGCGTTGCAATCATAATGCTTGTGATTGGTGTTTTCATCGGTTACCTTTTCTGGAAGCGACGGGCTTTTGCTCGATCATAGGATCCAGTTGTCTAATCTGGGGGCACACTAGGTATTATTGCCCCCCTTCGTTCTTTTTTTCCACATTTTGCGGTTCCCAATGCATTCCGAATTTTTATAGCAGGACTTGCTCATATCTCACAAGGCGGCGAAGTTGACACTGCTTGCAGATTTAACAGAAATTGAAAATCGATTAGAAATCGAAGGTGATACAGAATCAGTTCGTCGATCTTTCTGGCGTATTATCGGTCAGATCAAACGTCAAAAACTCAAAGATCTAGATGACGTTACTATCCAAAAAGCCGTTGAACTTCGCAATCGATTATTTCGACAAAAAGTGCTACTCAGTGTAAAATGGGGGCTTTTTTTCTTTCTTTTTATTGCCATAATGTCTATTCTTGCATTCATTTGGAACCTCTTGTATCTTGAATTGATTATCTTAGGATTCATGTTCCTCCCACCAATTGTTATGGTAATTATTCTCAACGTGATATTATTGCTTTCTAGTCTCTTTGTTTTATATGGAGCATATCCAATCGGTCGATACGTTGGGGGCCGAATTGCCAATGTCGGATTTGATGGTTTTTATCGATTCTCACCTGGTGAACTTGGACTTAAAATCGAATATAGTAGCTACTTAAAAACCACTCAGAGCCGTCGAAAATGGGTCTTTGGGTTTCCCATCATATGGGTTGCTGCATTCCTCACAGGTCTTTGTATTATTGCCTTATTTCTCAATCCTGCGGGAGTTTGGGGTCCTTTTAGCTTTTTGATAATTTTGCCAATTTCTTATTATGCATTGACATTAAGAAAAACCGGTGAATTATACCGATTTTTGCGTGAACGTCGAATCGAACAAGAACTAAAAAAACAAGCCACAAATTGAAAGCTTCAGGTCATAATCTAGCATATATAATCGGTATTATTGTTTGATATTCCGTGATGTCAACAGGATCTTCAAGCCCAAAGGTGTAGTATTGGTTGTGGGTCGGAGCGCTAAAACATACATCTACAGATCCTTGGGTTACATTGAAAATCATTGACCAGAGAGTTCCAAAGCCGTCATTGTAAAAGTGGTTACAAAGGCCATTTGGATGCTGAGTCGAGAAGAGTTTTTTCACATCTTCCGAAGTGATTTGGGGAGAATGAATTTTGTACCAATTGGTGATGAGAGATTCACGGAGTCGTGAGTGGGATATTATTCCACAATTGAGTTTGTTGTAGGATTTCATCTGTGGGAGGCGGTAATGGTTGACGGAAAATAGAAAGGATTCAGAATTCTTTTCGGTTAATTGTTTTGTCTCCATTTTTCCATCGGCAATTTCGACTAATGCAGCGTTTTGCCGTTTATCCACGAGAAGAAGAGTGCAAAATCCGGTTAAAGGTTGGGTTTCAAGATGGCGTAATGCATTCTTTACAGATGTACATTGATCAAGGAGGGAGCGGATTGCTAACCAAAACATTGGTCCTCGATGTTTGAATGGGATACCAAAGATGCCTCCACCAGTCATAGATACTAATAGTCCATGTTCGTTTAGACCATCATGACGGCCAAAGAGCAGGCAGGAGAATCCGATATGATCAGCTTTTCCTTTAACTCGAGTTGTAAAGAGTTTAAGATCTTCGTCTTTGTGGTTCCATTCGTAATTGCGCCCAGCATAAATGTGTTTACTTTGGGTAGCCGATGAGAGAACTGCAAGCTGACTACATTCGCCACCGAGTTTGGGACTGAATGTCCAGTTCCAGAAAGGGATTTTATCTGGGGTGGTATTTAAGCCATCAGCGAACCCTTGAATTTCAGTTATACCAGGACTGCATTGTTCGCAATAGTCCCATAGGGATTTGAAATTAGGAAATCCAACACGTTTGAGATCGATTTTTGTTGATCCAAAGATTTTCTTGGCATTTGGGTTGCGACTTAAGAATTCAGCAAGCTGTTTGCCAATTTCATAATGCGATCCGTCGAGGACAATATGATGATATTTTACATCAATGAGGTTGTAGGGCTTTTTTGCCATTTAATTCACCGATTTCTTGAAGGATACACTTGTGAGCAGGGAACACATGTACTAGTAGAGCTGAATTTACCTTAACCACTTGTTTATATGTTTTACTAACCTGTTTGTAAATACCAATGCAGGCATTTATCATGTATTCTGGATTCTTGATGCGTGAGGTGAAGCTTACCAGATACCTGGAAATAGTCGTTTTTTTACTCGATTTTCGTATTCTTCGTAGCCTTCCAGTTCGTTTCGGAGAGATTGATCTTCTTTCGCTGTCCGATAGATGAATGCAAGCATCATAATCAATCCAAGTAAGAATGTTACCCAAGTACCTAATAGTAATGGAACTCCGAGATAATATAGCAATTGACCCAAATACCCAGGATGACGAATATACCGATAGGGACCTGTAGAAATAATCAGATGACCACGAGTATCTTGAATTTTAAACAGACCATGAAAAAATGGGTTGACAACCATAGCCCAACCAAAGACACTCTCACCTATAATGACAAAAACTAACCCTATAATGATAAGCCACGAGGGCATCATTAAGGCTGAAAGAGGACAAAACCAAAAAAGACCAAGAACTTCGAGCCCAGCAATAATTGGTATGAGCATGAAAAGAGGAACGTAAATAGCAAAGAAGATTTTGTCAAACCCTTTCATTGAGCTAGAACGCATGGCCTTTCGAGGGGCGCCCCGAAGATTTAGTAAACCTGGGTTTTTTCTAATCATTATAATCATAAAAATCGTGGAAAAAATTAGTTGCCAGATGATGTAGATCCATGCATTCAACCATAACTGGAATCCCGCAGACACGAATAGCAGAACTGCGATGAAAATCACAATGACAAATTCGCGAAGAATCGAACTTACGCCATATCGATTTAGGGTTTCCGTTTTATGCTTAAGTTGTTCTTTATCTTTAGTCACGGTTTGACCCTCGTTTTCTCTATTTACTCCTCTGAATATTCTTTCTCAATTTTTGTACGAAAAGGAGGAATCAATCGCCCAGTTCGCTGCATATACTCCCGGTATTCGTCACCAAACTTGGCAATGAGCATATCCTCTTCTTTAGGCATGCGGGCAAAAATGAACCCCAAGTTCAATAACCAACAGATGAGAAAAAGGATATTCGCTGAGATCAAGAACCAAGTCAGAAAATAGATCAGTAAAACAGTATACATGGGATGTCGGACCCGACGATAAGGACCATCATTAACTACCCTGTGTTTTTCTTGAATTGTTAAAGCCTTTGAAAATGCTCGACCTAACGTCGAATGAACCCACCATAACAAGATTAATGAGATAAATCCAATGATGACACCAATCCAGCGGAGCCAGTCAGGAAGGAGTAGTACGAGCCCAGGAAATAATGTAGGATAAAAGAGATATAGAACGAGTGCAACTAACATGAATATTCCCAACATTATCAATAGGATAAGGGACAATCGTCCTTCATACTTCGCAAGACCTTTCGTACGTTCGCGTAGTGATTTTTTCCGGTCTGGTGATTTCCAGCCATAGTAGCCTCGAATAGCAACCATTAGGACGAACTGAATCAGGAAGAATACCATGAAGAGGAAATTGCCATTCATAGTTTTGTCCTCATTTTTTGTATGAATTTGAAATCTTGATAGCCTGCTTTGTAAGAAGTAAATACATTATATACCTTTGGGTTAGTTTTTTGACTGACTGGTCAGTAACTTTTTTATACGAGAAGTGCATTTTAAAAAAATGCACCCGGTGGTCTATATGCCCCGCGTTTTACAAGACTATAAGATACGAGCAAAAAGACGAATTGTTGAAGGCGCCATCACTGTGTTTGCTAAAAAGGGTTATCATAGAGCGAAAATGACTGATATTGCAAAGCAAATTGGTGTTAGTAAGGGAACGCTCTACCAGTATTTTAAGAGTAAAGAAGAACTGTTCAAAGCTGTCGTGGAGATTCCGTTTAGAAAAGATGAGGAAGAACCCCTCTCTGACCTTCTGGAATCTGGGAATTTATTAGATATTACCAAAAACACCTTCTATGATAAACTCTGGAGTACGCCACTATTCTTTTCTGAGCCCTCATGGCCCCCGAGTCTCATGTTTGAAATCGTGTCCGAGGCATCCCGAAATCCAGATTTAGCCAATTCATTACAGACAAAATATGAGGCAGCACTCTCGTTTTTGAAAAACTATTTTGAAGATCAGAAAGAAAAAGGTATAATTCGGCGCGAAGTAAACACATATCATTTGGCTCTAGGATTAATTGCCTTGCAAGATGGGCTGCAAGGGTATGAATTATTTGGAATTGACAAAGCTGAAACGGAAAAAGCTTGGGTTGATATTTCAAACATTCTTCTTCGAAGTGTAATCGCAAACAAAGCTAGCACAGATGAGTATAAAACTTCGAAGTAAAGGTAGGATTATAAAACCCACTCACAAATTTACCTGATATAGGAAGCCCGCAAATGATGAAAGGCGAAGTCATAAAGAATTACATAAATGGTCGATGGGTTGAATCCAAATCTAAGATAACCCACGATGTTATTAATCCAGTAACAGGAGAAATCCTGGCAAAAACCCCGATGTCCACCGCTGAAGAAGCTCATCAAGCCATTGCAGCCGCAAAAGCAGCCTTTTGGCGCTGGAGAACAACTCCAGCGCAAACACGAATTCGATATCTCTACCAATTCCGAGATGCTATTGAAGAGAATTTTGATGAACTCTCTAAAGTCATTACAATGGAACATGGTAAAATTATCGATGAGGCTCGAGGCGAGTTCCGACGAACCATCGAAAATGTCGAAGCGGCTGCTGCAATCCCCCATCTACAAATGGGCTATAATTTCGAAGATATTGCTAGCGGCATTGATGAAACCTTGATCAAACAACCCTTAGGCGTTTTCTTTTGTGTCGCACCGTTCAATTTTCCAGGAATGGTTCCCAGCTGGTTTTGGCCATATGCTATTGCTTGCGGAAATACCTACATTGTAAAACCCTCCGAGATTAAACCCTTGAGTCAAGTTAAACAGTTTGAACTTCTCGATGAAATTGGATTTCCCAAGGGCGTCTTAAACCTCATTCATGGTGGACCCGGAGTAGTAAATGCTTTGATCGAAAGCCCCGATACAGTCGGCATGTCGTTTGTGGGATCTACCAAAATTGGGAGACTCCTTTACAAAAAATGTGGGGAGTTTGGAAAACGCGCTCAAGCACAAGCAGGTGCTAAAAATTTTTTGACTATCATGCCGGATGCTAATATCGAAAGAACAGTTCCTAA
>CAYFXY010000012.1:35598-37478 GCA_964347205.1 uncultured archaeon | reverse complement strand
GCCTTCGTTGCTAAGGGTCCCATGTGTACACATGGGACCCTTAGCAACGAAGGCGGCATTGGAACGCGTTAATCGATATATTGAAACTGGAATCAAGGAAGGGGCAAAACTCATCCTTGATGGGCGCAAGGTTAAGGTTTCTGAACACCCAAAGGGCTATTTCATCGGTCCATCCATATTCGACAAAGTCACACCCGAAATGACCATTGCTAAAGAAGAAATTTTTGGACCTGTCATGTCAATAATTCATGTCAAGGACCTTGATGAAGCCATCGACATAATTCACGGTAACCCACATGGAAATGCATCATCAATCTTCACCTCAAGTGGGAAACATGCTCGAGATTATCAATACCGTGTCCGAGCAGGAAATATTGGTATTAATATTGGCGTCGTTGCACCAATCGCTTCATTTCCATTCTCCGGAATGAAAGACTCCTTCTTTGGAGATCTCCATGGACAAGGCAGAGATGCAGTAGACTTTTTCACCGAAAACAAAGTTGTTATCACACGATGGTTTTAGCCTACGCCTTTGAGGAATGACCATGAAACTTGGAACAACAAGTGCAGTTCTTACCTTTGCAATTGACCTAAATGGAAAAGCAAAACAATACTATACCCAATTTATAGAAGCCGCCGACGATTCTAACCTTATTAGTATCATTCATTTTCTTCAAAAACACCAAACAAAGCATGCAAAACGCCTGAAGCGCTTTCGAAGAGAACTTGTTACTGAGATGATCCTAGAGCCAATTCATGAGTTTAATAGTGAAGAATTTGAACTCGATATTGAATTAACTAGAGAAATGGATATGGAAAAGATAACTGAAGCACTTCTCAGAAAAAACAGATTTTCTCCCAGAACTAAGTGATCAATTTCAGCAACTAGCAAAAGACATAGAAGAAAACATCATCGCAATTGAAGCACTTCAGTAATAACATCCTTTGCAGTGAATAATAAGTGCATCTTAAAAAGAAGAAAGAAATTTCTAGTTACTGATGGACACGGCAGGTGAGAAAGACAATGGATGAAGATGCATTTCGGAAATTCCTAAAACGGGGTGGACGAAAACCACACGTTGTAGACCGCATTATGAAATTAATACGATCATATGAAGATTATTTAAAGAAATACCGGGAACGACCAAGTTTAGATCAAGCGACCCCAGATGATTTGGTTGCATTCACTCTTTGGTATGAAGAAGAAAAGAGGAAGTCTGCAAAGAGCCCGTTGTGGGTGATCCGATACTACTATCGATTCACTAAAAAAGATCCCATGGCACAACTTACCTCTCAATTACGCGAAAAACGTACCTCCAAAACACGAAAACCATTTCAGTTGAAAGAATTCCGGGGTGTCAACACCGAGTATGTGACTAAGCTAATGAAGTATGGGATTCGTTCTGTGGATCAAATGCGTGAGCGTGGACAAACCTATGAACAAAGAGTACAATTAGCAAAAGTGTTGAATATTCCAGAAGAAGCCATTGTTGAATTGGTAAAACTTTCGGATTTAGCAAGAATTCCTGGTCTTAAAGGAATCCGTGCTCGTCTTTATTTTGATGCAGGAGTTGATACCCTAGAAAAATTAGCAGCCTGGGACCCTAAGGAACTTCGTGCGTTGCTTACTAGATTTGTGGAAAGGACAAAGTTTGAAGGCATTGCACCCTTGGCAAAAGAAGCTGAATCCGCAGTTAAGTACGCTAAAGAGTTACCCAAACTCATAGAGTTTTGAGAAAAAACAAAATGTAATGAGACAAGCGGGTTCCTCGTTCCCCATTGTTCAAATAGGGACAGGCTTTAATCTAGATCTAATGATTTGACAAATTAAGGCGGAATCAAGTTTAGGATCTATACTAAGGATAATGTTTACTGAATTG
>CAYFXY010000012.1:26291-35588 GCA_964347205.1 uncultured archaeon | reverse complement strand
CTAACATAAGAATGAACCCGGAATAGGTTGTAGCTTGGCAGAGGAATGGAGATTAATCAAATTTCCGGATTTCGGAGAATTTCTAAAATGCCTACACCAATCATGTAACAATTTACCTTCTTGTGTGGTTTAATCCGAATGAATACAGGAATACTTTCAACATTCTCTGACAATCTGTAGTTCATTCGGAGAATTCGATTTTGTTGAAAAACATTATATCCTTGTTGGTTGTCAATTGGCAGAATCTCAGCTTTGCCCTGAAAATGGATCACTCCTGGTGGAACAAAACTTAGAAACCTTCGTGGAAATGGTACAACAAATGAGACATGGGGATTCTGTTGAATGTTTTTCGTTTTAATGGCATCTTTTGAAGTGATGATCCATATCGATAATTCATGTTTAGAAGAGGATACACCATAGATGATTCCTGTTGATTGGGACCAATCCCTAGGACTGACGGTGCTAAGAATGCCAAAGGATTTTCTGCGAAGCTGTTTGATCACATACTCGTAGGTAAGTTGTCGTGCCAAATTTATTCCAACCTTAAAGATATCTTTGCCTTTGGAACATGATATCATATTATTCTTAAGAATCTTAGAATTGAGCGGATCTAAGACCATTTAATTCGCTCACTCTTTATCTCCCGCAAGAATAGTGTTAGTTCTCCAATATGAAAGCTGTTGTGACGGAGCAGATATTGAAATTTCTCTAAAATAGATGAAAACCAGTGAAAACCATCCTTTTTCTGGAGATCCACATCTGAAGCTTTTTTGAGAATCTTTAGAATCCGTTTTTCTATCTTTTTTAAATAATCAAGCAATTCGATTTTTGTAACTCGTTGGGCTGCTTCTTTATGTGTGATTGATTCCCACCAATTCTCTAGCCCTAATTGGCGTCCCCATTTCCAATTTTCGTAGGTATCACGGGCGTAAAATTCAGCGGTTTCGATGATATGGTAAACTCGGAGTGAGTAGAACCATTCATCATCACCTAAACCTTGGAACCAGTGGTTATCTGGAATCTTCTCAATACTTTGACGAAGCATCTCCCACATTCCATGATACTGCCGAGCAAGGGAGAAGGCGATCTTGCTTTTGAACGATTTGCTTTGTATCTTGAACATTCTCACCACTACAAGTTATTGATGGGGTTGTAGTCATTTAAGTAATTATGATACTGTAGCAAGGGTGAGAACCCTCATGTCCATCCGACAACATGTTTTAGCCATTGTTTTACTCCCTATTATGGTGACCATCGTCATACCTTTCATCCTACTTCTCTTCTCAATATCCTCAGGACTTCCATGGATGTTTCTCTACCCTTTCAATTTTATTACACTAAGTCTGGGATTGGCCCTCATATCCATTGGATTTTCTTTGGTTTACAAGACTAATCGAGCGTTTGCGAATATTGGAAAAGGCACCCTAGCACCCTGGGCACCACCCAAGCACTTTGTCGTCGTTGGCCTGTATGGCTATGTTCGAAATCCGATGATTCTAGGCGTTTTAATAATTCTTTTGGGAGAAGCCACAACATTCGGATCCCATTTAATCTTTACGTGGTTCATTTTTTTCTGGTTATCCAATCACATTTTCATTATCCTATGGGAGGAACCCAATTTAGAGCGGAAGTTTGGTCACGAGTATAATCAATATAGAAAATTTGTACGCCGTTGGATTCCCCGCCGAACTCCTTGGAGACCAGATTTAGAATCTAATAATTCAAAGTAATTCAAGTTAGCTTTTAGCTATTGGTGAATGTGATTTTTTCGGCATGGACACTAGTATTGCTGAAAGCAACATTAAGAATCAATGTGTTAGTAATTCGATTGTTGACTATCACTATTGCACTCCGTGTGATGCCAGCGTTGATATACTTGAAACTTTTTTACTCACTAGTGGTTTCGATTTAACAAAATTGAAGTTTCGAATGACTTGGTTTTGGCTCAGAAAGCCCTGGCTTAATTTATGCGAATTAAGGGATGTGATCTTTTAGTTCTTCTTGCCGTTGAGCAGGGATTTCAGCGGGAATAGGAATTTCAGGAACGTCCACTTGGGGTATTGCTGGGATTTCGTCGCTGGGTTTACCAAGAGCTTCTTCAATTGATTCATCCTTGGGTATTGGGTATTGAAAGCCCTTTCGAACGAAGATAGCACCAACCAATGCAACCAAAGCAGCGATAATGAAAACGATTGGAAATCGCGTGATGGGGAGTAGCTGGCTAATAATGAGGATAAATGGAATTGAGAGCAGGAAGGCCAGTGTTGGACGTAAAGAATACATGCAATTCCGAATCCTATTAGGAAAGACATCCAGCATTACACGACCTGAGAGTACACCTGTGATTCGACCAATTGTATCAGAACCAACGAATAAAACCCAGATTAAGACAATCGGAAGAATTGAAACAAATGGTAGGGTCATGAAGGGAACAGCTGTAAATGGGAGAAAGATTGTAATGAAACTTGCCGTGGCAGTAGGTGCTGGAAGTATTGCTGAGATTGCCATGAGACCCATGAAGAAAGTGAAACTGCCAAATTGAATGAAATATAGTCGTGGTATCCATTTTTTCGGATCAAATCGTTGAGATACTACTCCACTTCGTTCTGCGGAAATAACCATTGGGGCAAACATGGAGGTTCGGAAGGTCGAGACAGCTACATCACTTAGTAGATAAGTAAAATAAAGCGGAAATAGAAGGATTTCCCACCACACTATACCGATGGCCCACATGAGTATTTCACCCAGCATGGTAAAAGTCACGAAGCGAGATGACCCCATAAATCGAATTCCATCTTTTAGCAATCGGCCATACTCACGGAAACCACTATGCCCATCATCCTTTTTCTGCGCCCCCGGAAAGTCTCGAATAAGGAATAAGGCCATAATGGCTAGGAAGACAAAGAATACAGCTTGGACTTGAAATACCCAGGTTCGTTGTAGCACAAGGGCAATAAAACTGCCAGGTATTAGGACTAACGTGGATACCAATTGGAAAACCATGCCTGCGCGAGACCAGAATACCCCATACTGTTTACGCTCCTTATCATGGGGCATAGCGATTCGATAATTATTATCAAACCACGCTGCCATCGCACCACTTTCTTGAGATGCCCCAAGGCCCATTAACGCATAAATGATGATAAAAATCATGAAAGGCATGCTTGCGCCTGATGTGGCCAGGGATGTTAGCCAAAATGCGACACTATAGCAGATCAATGCGGATGCAATGATCCAGCGTTGTCCTAACCAATCACCTATTCCACCGGTGGGGTAGTCTAATAGAGTTTGTACAACGATTCGAATTATGACAAGAAGACCGACCATAGCCATGCCTAGTAGGTAATCGCCCCCACCAAGAGCTTCAGCAATGGAGATCATCCAAAAAGTGGTGGAAATTTGGAAGGCCATAGACCAAGCTGAGCCTAGAAGCAATACGATTGAGGCTAATCGCACAGCTTTAGGCGAAGGTTCTGTAAATCCTAGCATCCGACTAAGGCGTTTCATTCTTTCCACTTTTTTCAATATTCAATTGTTTAGTCTCACTGTTGCACTCACGGGTGTGTTTGATATTAAAGGAAGACTCACACGACGAGGTCACCTGATGTGACTATTCTTGTGTAAGTTTTGAGTTCCTTTCGTAGCTTCAATTAGATCATTTAATTTGAGTTCATCAGGCACATTATTTTTCTCATTTAGTGAGAACGTGCTCTCGAACTATGATATAAAGCTTTCCGTTAAGAAGAAATCTAATTCTCAAGTAATCAAGGGCTACCCATTCAATAGCATTAAGATTACGATTACATGACGAAAACAATAAAAAACACGATCATTTAGACGAATCTGAGGGAAAAATTGAATGGGACTACAATCTTTGAAATTCGAGATTGGATGTGATTTTGAGGAGTTCAAGACTTATTATGAATCAATATTTGATAAGTTAAGTAATACAGAGGCATTTCTTGTGAAACAAAATCCGGAACATCTCATTGTCTGGCGGGAAAATAATCTTATTGTGGGGCATGCCATCTGGCACGAAGCTTCAACTGACAAGCATCGCAAAGGCGAACCACGAAATAAGGATGACAAAGCAATTTTACGAGAACTCTTTGAAGGCAAAACCAAACTCGTGGAACTCCATGAGGTTTGGCTGAAAAAAGAATATCGAGGCCAAGGATATGGTAACCATTTTTTTGCATTCTTTGAAGAATTCATGCGACAAAAACAGTACACCAACATTGCTTACTATGCCTATCATCCAGCTGCTCTCTCAATTTGTCGAACCCGCGGATACAAGGAAGCATGCTGCCTCCAACAACCCGGGATTGAAGGAAACATTGAAACTACCCACATTTTCCGCATAGAATTATAATTTGTAAAGTTGAGTCAAGTTGGAGAAGAGGTACATCTAAAACAAAATACACGTTGATTACCGTAGAGGTTTCAAATTATGAAATTCTTCTTAGCAGGATTAGGTAATTGGTTCAAAGATTATACACTCATCGAGAAAGCCGTCATAGAAGCCGATAAACTTAGTTTTGATGGAGCATTAATGCCAGATCACTATATGTGGGGACAAACGGAATGGATGCAACGTCCTGACGCCAACACAACACTTGAAACCTGGATTGCTCTATCGTATCTAGCTGGAAAAACCGAGCAAATCAAGTTAGGCACACTAGTTACGCCAATTCCGTTTCGTCCACCAAGTCTAATGGCAAAGATGGTGTCAACTCTTGATGTCATTTCTAATGGCAGAACCATATTTGGCGTAGGGGCAGGATGGTCGCAAGTGGAATTTGAAGGGTATAGCGAATGGAATGAACCAAAAGTGCGCGTTGATAAAACCGAAGAGGGCCTTGAACTCATGATTAAACTGTGGACACAAAACGAAGTATCTTTCAAAGGACGTTTCTATCAAGCGAAGAATGCAGTATTAGACCCGAAACCGGTTCAGAAGCCTTATCCACCACTTCTGTTCGGAGGAAGAAAACAACGTATGCTTCGACTTGCCGGAAAGTATGGAGATATAATCTTCATTCCCCAATTTGGTGAAAGTGAACCCTATGCTGAAAGAAAAAAGATAGTAGTGAAAGCAGCCAAGAAAGCCAAGCGTGTAAATAAAATTGCCTTCATGGAAGGTCCAATGATGACAATAGGTGTCTACAATTCTGAGGAATTTATCAGGCACGTTGACGCTGCAAAAGAATCAGGGGCTAGCTATTTCCTCACATCGTTACCACGAAATGAGAAATTCATTGAATCGATTCAACTTTTTGCTCGTGACATATTTCCTTCATTCAAATAGTAATTCAAGGTAACACTTACTATTCCATTTGGATATCCCAAAAAGATACCCAAACCACGAAGAAAGAAACACCTAGAGCAAATTATCAGTTACAATAAGTTTTAGGTAATGGAGAGCCTATCATCAAAATTAGGAATAATCCCTCGCCGTCATTGTGTTTCTTTAGATTTTATTTTTGAGTGATAATTCAGAGGTATCACCTCATTAATGTTCAGTAAAATTAGAACTAACGTTCAATTTTCCCGAAACAAATATAAGGGAAGTCGGGTGCCCACAAGGTTTGCTGGGATTTTCTCATGAATGACAGGGATACTGAAACAGCATGGAACGTGACCGGCAAGCTTGGAAAAGACCTAGCCATTGTACTAGGTGCGCTCGCAAACGAAAAACGGTTACGCGTGCTTTCAGCATTACTAATTCGACCGCGATTATTCAGTGAATTGCGAGAACTCACAAGGCTAGGTAAAACCGCGTTATCTCACCATTTGGGCTTACTGGTGAAAGCGGGTGTAATTAAACAAACAGGGCGCGGTCGATATGAAATAACTATAGATGGGCAAGCATTGCTCACTAGTATCAGCAAGTCTTACCTTGATTCGAACCGCTATGATGGGTTAAAATCAACCTGGACGAAGCGGTACATTGAGGAGATCTATGCATTACGAAAGGAAAAGGAGATTGAAGATTTGTTTGTACAAGTTGTGGAGCTCGAACCCATGCGCGTAGCTAGCGTACGCGCTTTCAGTGAAAGTCCAGAAAATGATGCTTGGGAAATGCTACGAGCGTGGGCTGAACCTCAAGGATTATTGGATGATTTGACAAAGCATCCGGTATTCGGATTTAATAACCCGAATCCGTCACCAGGACAGAAGGATTATGGATATGAATTCTGGATTCGGATGGGTGCTCACTTTAAAGGTGAAAAAGACATCGAGGCCAAGGATTATGAAGGGGGGCTGTTCGCTGTTACTACATGTAAGGTGTGGGAAGAGATACATTCGGAGTTTGGTAAAGAGCACGGATACCTTGAATCGTGGAAGAAGCTCGTGGATTGGGTGATTTTGAGTGACAAGTACGAGATGGATCAGTCCCGTCAGTGTCTTGAGAAGACTCATGATCCTCGTGCGCCAGTAAAAGAGCTGGTGCTTGATCTTTATCAGCCCATTAAGGAGGTAAAACGTTGAGGCTAGACCTTTCACAGATTCGATTTGTGAAAGCGGCTAAAGATGATATCAGGGCATTAACCTTGGTCATGACACGAAGCTTTAATGACGATTCGCAACGATTTCGTGGAGAACCGGCAGGCGGACCGGATGGATACGATGACGGCCGATTCTTTCATCAATGGATGGGCTCTGGTGATTGCTATAAAATCGTGCTTAATGACAAATTGATTGGTGCTTTCATTGTATTCAAGGACTATCCACAAAAGGGATCCAATGTGCTGGGAACGATTTTCCTTGATCCGGAATTTCAGAATCATGGAATTGGGACATACACCATGGAATATATTCATCGATCGTTTCCAGCTACTCGATGGATTCTCGATACTCCAGAGTGGCATACTCGAAATCACTACTTTTACGAAAAACTTGGCTACCGTGCGGTGGGCAAACAAGAGGAACCCCTTGCAGGGTTTACACTGCGAATCTACCAGAAGGATATGGGTGAGCCTGCACCAGGTAGTGAGATATAGTCTTCGGTCCTGTCGCTGGCGATTTAGAAAATCTACTTCGTTGCGCGACTCCCTACCTTAATTAGGTAAACTTGTAGTAATTTGCTAACACAAGCAGAGGAATTTCGATGACTGAAGTTGTTTCAAAATGTGGGATGAACTGTGCGAAGTGCCCATGGTCTCCTATCAGACGAAAGGGAATTCCAGATGACGAATATACTCAATTTCGAATGCAAGCAAAAAAGATACTTGGTTTTACCCCAACAGAGAAGCCGTGTCTATTGTGCTTAACCCCTGAAGAAAAAATCAGAAAAGATGCGAGGCATTGGCATGCGCGCTTTCGCCGAGGGTGTCAGGTCCGCAAATGCGTGACAAATCTGGGGATTAAAAATTGTGCATATTGTTCCCGATTCCCTTGTGCTTTTGAAAAGGCTCATGCAGGAGTTTGGACACGAGAACACTTTGAGAAAAAACACGGTCGCCCTTTGACCGAAGAAGAATACCATAATTTCATCGAGCCTTTTGAGGCCTTAAAGCGGTTAGAGCGCATTCGTTCAACTTTAAAGCATAACGAAATTGTAGAAGCCATTACAGTCCCTCCATTGAAGATGAAAGTTGTCGAATTTCCTGACACTTTATCTAGCCAGCAAACAAAGGCCCTTAAACCGGTTCATTCACTGCTAAGTGACCTTAAGCAATCTACTCTTGGAGTAGAGGATTCCGATCTTCCGCCACAACAACATAGATTGAAAAAACGAATAAAACATTTCTCTCGGTTCCTTTGGATTTTTGCTGCTTTTGGCAAACTCGAAAAATCGGATGGGGGATATTTGGTGGTCGATCCTCAAATTTACCATGCTCATCGTGGTAGTGAAACAGGTCTGACCACTTGGTCATTTCTTGAACAGGTAATCTTTCCTATTTTAGCTGAGAAGGGAGTACAAATTGAATTTGTTGAATTAGATGGTGAATGGCAATTACCTATGGGTGGATTACAGAAGCACGGCTGGGAAATGAAATTATCCTTCTCACCTAAGATTGGTGAGCAAGCAAGTTTAATGGCATATCAGAATTTCGGCGATAAATTACAGCGCAAATATAAGAAGCGGGCATTCCGGTTCTTTTCTGAGGTTGATATGCGTATATTTACAGAGGCATAAATGAATCAATTCACAATTAGAAACGATATAAGCGATATCGCTGTCCTGCGAGTCTAGCTTATGGTAGTTTCACTTCATTATGATACGCAGCGCTTGGAGGGCATTTTTTTCAGCCTCAAAAACTTCGTGAAATCGCACACTCAATTCTTCTAAAAGAGTCTGGAGTTCACGTTCGGTCAAAGGCATTGATTCTGAGAATTGACTTCGAATTGCCTGGATTTTCTTACTAAGAATTTCAAGAGTTTGTGTTGCTGAACTTCCATGGACCTTATAGGTGTTATGCCATTCTAAAGCGGCGTGTCGGGTGTTTTGAAGTTCAGGGATATCATCATGTAAGGTAGTAGTGCCAATCTCGTCCCACATGATACCGATGTCACTGAATTGGTGGGCAATCCGTCGGAGACTAGGTTTGTTCAATATAATACTCGCTTCTTCGAGGAAATCAGCATAGGAGGATCGAAGTGCGCCACCATCACTATTATAGAAGGCAATTTGAGCATGGAGACGGGTGAAAGTATCATAAAGTTGCCAAGGTTCACTGAACAGTGTCAACCACCCCCCTTTTCCTTGGTAGTCGTTAAGACTGTTTGCTATGGTGTGCCATGCTTGAACACGTAGGTGTGCACCTGAGATGACGGCTTTTTTATGGAGAAGACTCTCTGTGCAATCGCGAATTCCCAAACGAATAGCTGAAGCAAGGTCAGGTTGGGTTGGTGGTGGTTGAATGTAATATGCAGCGTTCTTCCATCCTTTGATTATGCTTCTCGATTCCACTAGGTGTTGGTGGCTTATGTTATGTGGTTTATTGCTATAGTCCGTCAAATATACTAGGTTTGAAACCTCATCGATTCCATAGACTATTGCCAAGTGTCCGGAAATCCAAGAATAGGGTAGGTTGTAGTATGGAAGAAAAAGGACGTGTTCATCATAGAGCAGAGGAGGAAAGAAATTAGGGTCTTCATAATAGCGTTCTTTAACTTTATGGCGCATATGTATGCTATGCCATACGGAAAGTTGAGTTAGAATTGGTTTTCCACCTCGTAAACCTTCGAAGAGGAATTGGGAGTCAAGGTCGGCGAAACGACCCCAGACGGTCAGATCAGCCTAACCACAACACCCTGTATCGGGATGTCTGATCAGGCACCGGCCGCCCT
>CAYFXY010000012.1:25424-26281 GCA_964347205.1 uncultured archaeon | reverse complement strand
CAAGCCGTGTAGCTATTTTTTGTAAAATTGTGTTTTCGTTTTTTTCAAGATAGTTCTTTGTATGGTGAAATCGCAGATAGAGCTGGGATTTCTTTGGTCGTGAAGGATCAATCCCTGTAAACGCCCAGGTAGCATATTCAGCACCAATGCCACCACCAATGCCAAGGAGGAGGGCTTCGGTGTAGGGCTCACCAGTATGTGGGGCTGTAATGCCTTCAAATTCGAGTATATTTCGGATAGCACCTGCAACCCTTTCGGTGGCACCGAATTGATTGTAACCATTGACCATCATTGTTACTGCTTCTCCAAAAGTACATGGTGTAGTCCTTTATCATTTAGGTCACGAGAGACATTCCAGCCACCTTGGTGAACGACATCTAAGAACTCTTCAGGCATTGGTAGCCAAAGATACCACCAAGGTGAGGCAAACCCTTCAAAGCGAACACGTATCCGAACTTGTCCAATTGGACGACCAGCTTCTCGGTTTTTTTGATGAATGGCAAGGTGAAAAGGATTCTGCGTTGGGAATGGTTGTAAATAGCAGAGAATTATTTTTGCGTCATGAGTGCTTTGATGATGAAAATTCTTCAACATCCGAATAGTGTCTTTTGGATTTCCTGAAAGCCCAAAATTATTGAACATGAGAAGAAATGTGGTGTATGGCTGATTGAGAGGTTGAAGGTCGGGCACTGAACCTAGTATTGTCTTTTTCACTCCGCGTTGTTTACAAACGTAGAGGGCACCTTCTGAGACATCTAGACCGGTTACATCTAAACCTTTGTTTTGAAGATAAAGAACATGGCGTCCTGCCCCGCATCCAATGTCAAGAATGGGTGGTTTCGCTAAAGAAAGGATTT
>CAYFXY010000012.1:23712-25414 GCA_964347205.1 uncultured archaeon | reverse complement strand
CTCTTTCATGTAGACTCCAAGCTTCACGTGGTTGAAAATAAATCTGAGTATTTGTAATTCGTATATGACCATCATCGCGTTCAATAACATGAAAAATAGGTTCCTTGGATTCAAATTGAGTTTTCAAAACCATCCCGAATACATCAGAGCTTTCATCCATTGTTATTGACATCCTCTCACCGTTGTAAGGTCGTTCTGATTGAATCTTGAGACCATTCTTATTACAACGCTAGAATCTTTTAATCTAATAGGCGAAATGGAGTTCTATGGTGCAACAAGAACGCTATCAAAGAATGTTGGATAGAACCCATAAACCATCAGAGAAATCTATTATTACTCACATTTCGAGTAAGGATGCAGTTGCTGCATGGAAACAAATTCGGGAATATCTAGAAAGAAATTATGATTTGGCATCTGAGATAATATACTATGGAGACAAGTATGGATGGCTAATCCGGTATCGTAAAAGTGGTCGGACGATTGTTTCCCTTTTTCCTGAAAGAAATAGTTTCAGTTTTCTTCTGGTGTTTGGAAAAAAAGAAATTGATAAGTTCTCGGGCCAAGAATTTAAGTTTGTACCAGCAATCGTAAAGATATTCAAAAACACACCAAAATTACATGATGGCAAATGGCTATGGATTCGCGTGACTAACACAGCAAATTTCGAAGATCTTAAACAGTTGCTGTCAATTAAGCGGAAACCCAAAAAAATGCATGAAGACTTGTCTCATAATGATAGACAGAATATTGATCGCAAACAAGATTGAACTTACAAGATCGATAGTTTTTCTAATATCAGAAAATATTGTTTGGTTGAGTAAAGGAATAATAAGTGACCTTAGAATAAAACAAAGAGTTAGAGGCTAGAAGGAACCCTTCTAGTCCTCTAGATTGATTTATTGTTGTTATTTGTTCTGTTTGTAGAGATTTTCGACGAAGGAACCAAAACCTTTCTTTCGTGCTTCGAATTCTTTTTTCTCTTCACCGCAATCTTTGCATCGTTCGACTTTAAAGAACCATTCAAGCTTTTTCTTCGGATTGTCAGGAAGGGTATGTTTGATTTGGACCTTATCTTTGTAGTTGTTAAATTTCTCAATATTCGCCCAGGGTATGAAGCCTGCGAGTGCACCTGCAGCCATGGAAACAAAGGTTACGTCAAATAGGCCAGTTTTTGCGGCATGGAAGGCTACTCCCTGATTGGTGACGACAACAAAACCAGATTTTTTGTGGGCACCCATGCCTCGCTTGAGCACTGTTGCACGTGTCGTGTACAGAATGTTTGCGTTCTCTGGGATGAGTTGTTGGAAACCTGGATTTAATTGATCTATTGGAATGTAGAGATGTTCAGACACAGTGATATCCCCAATGGCACACTCCAATGATTCTATTTAAGATAAAAGCTGACCTAATGTTAGACCAATAATAAATTAAAGTTCTCTTAATCTTTCGAACTAGATTAGAGAGATTACTTTTAGTGAACTCTCTGATTGTTCTTATATGACGAATGAGAAATTCATTCCACTGGAAAAACCTAATTATTGTTACAACCGTATCCAAAGGAGATACTCATGGACATTCATATCCGGGGTGCACACAAACACAACCTCAAAAACATTGATATCCAGTTCAAAGATGGACTCACCGTAGTTACTGGCGTCTCCGGTTCAGGCAAAACCTCGTTAGTCTTTGATACCTTGCACCA
>CAYFXY010000012.1:17774-23702 GCA_964347205.1 uncultured archaeon | reverse complement strand
TTTTTTGATATTTTTCTTTATGGTCGGGGTGGACAAAGATTAGCCCCAGCAGGTGTGGAGTCGATCACTGGTCTAGGACCAACGATTGCTGTGGGGCAGAATCTTCTAAATCGAAATCCCACATCTATTCTTGCGTCTGCTTCTGGTCTGCATCCCTTCTTCCGATTACTTTATGCAAATTATGGTGTGCGCCATTGTTTGTATTGTGGGAATCATTTGAGCGTGCTAGCCGAAGATGAGATTGTAGACCAGTTATCCACGTTGTCCAAACAAGAACCCTTAGATTTGTATGCTCCTTTATTACGGGGAGTTTTTGGAAGCCATAGAACATTATTGGGGGTTTTAGACTCCGAGTTCGAAAAAAAGCAGATCATTGTTGATGGAAACAAATGGAAAGGAATTTCACTAGACTCATCTGTTGCACACACGATAGAGATTAGGTTAGGCAAAATTGATGCATCGACATCAAAAAAACAAGTCCGCTTGTTTACGCAACAGGCAACTGGGTTAGGTGCAGGAGCTATCCGAGCATGTAGGCAAGGAACCTCTATCACATTTGCGACCACCCATATTTGTAGTGTCTGTGGTTCAGGTTTTCGTGAACTTCGCCCGACACATTTCAATCAGGTATGTCCCTATTGCAAAGAAAAGGGATGCGATAAATGTGATAACACGGGAATGCACCCTCAGGCTGCTTCAGTCCGATGGGAAGGCATGCGATTACCTGAGCTATTATTCCTATCTGTTAACGAGGCTTATGAATTATTCAAGCGAGTAAAGCTTCCTTCAACAGCGAATCGATTACATTCAGAGATTCAACGAAGGCTTGCTGCACTTGAACATGTTGGACTGGGATATCTTTCTTTAGACCGAGCTTCACCAACACTTTCAAGAGGTGAATCACAACGTGTTAGACTCGCAATCTCATTGTCAAGTCGACTAGAAGATATTATCCATATTCTGGATGAACCAACGATAGGTCAACATCCTGCGGATATTAGTCGTTTACTTCCGGCTTTTCGCGAACTATCTGGACCAGTAATATTTGTTGAACACGATCGGGTTGCAGCAGCATCTGCTGACCATGCGATTGATTTAGGTCCAGGCGCTGGAAAAAAAGGCGGAAAAGTTGTTTTCACAGGTTCTTCAGCGAATCTTTGGCTAGCAGACACAGCGACAGGTCAGTATTTCAGCCTACGAACTCGGGTGAAAACACCTGAACCACGACCCGCCCCTCAAAATTTCATTACCGTGATGAAAGCGCATCAACATAATCTCAAGAACATAGATGTTAAAATCCCCTTAGAAAGACTCACGGTCATTTCCGGTGTATCCGGATCTGGAAAAAGCACACTTGTAGAACACGTCCTTGTGCCATCATTAAAACAAAAAGAGCCAATTGGCTGTGAAGCACTAGAGGGGCCAAATATTAAACCCATTCTGGTTGACCAAAGTCCGATTGGCCGAAATCCTCGCTCTAATCCTGCAACATATACGAAATTGTCAGATATCATCCGAGATCTCTTTGCTGCAGCCACGGGGCTATCGAAATCTCATTTTTCTTTCAATCGTCCGGAAGGGGCGTGTCCAGCTTGCAAGGGAATCGGTGCAAGTGAGATTAGGATGCAGTATCTAACATCAATTTGGATTCCTTGTCCTGAATGTGAAGGTCAACGATTCAGTCCTGAAGTTTTGGATGCTCGCGTTGAGTTTAAAGGTGAAGAATTGACGATTGCTGATTTCTATGCACTACCTATCTCTGAAATTGAAGAGAGACTAGTTAAATCAAGTCACCTTTCGATGACTAAACGGAAATCTGCACAACGCATTCTCACCGCCCTCACGGAGGTTGGTTTGGGCTATCTAGAGCTTGGACAACCATCAACAACACTTTCGGGAGGAGAAGCCCAACGTGTGAAACTAACGAAGTTCTTGGGTCGGAATAAGCTCTCAAACCAACTCGTTATCCTTGATGAACCATCCACAGGCCTCCACCCTAAAGATCTCGATGGATTACTCACCGTCCTTGATCGATTAGTCCGTCACGGAGCCACCATTGTCGTTGTTGAGCATAACACCGACTTTATGCGAGCTGCAGACTGGATAATTGATCTTGGTCCCGGAGCTGGCCCAAGAGGGGGAGAAGTCCTTTACGAAGGACCGCCTTCAAACCTATTAGCAGTTGAATCCTCACTAACAGGGATAGCTCTGAAAAATGAGGCTAAAGTTAAACCAAGTAAACCCTCGAAAAGAATCGCACCTACTACAAAACCCGTTATTAAGGTCCGAAATGCCCGAGTAAACAATTTGAAAGGCATTGACGTGGTTATTCCCAAGGAAACCTTGACTGTTGTAACTGGTGTGTCGGGTGCAGGGAAGTCTAGTCTTGTACGCGATATTCTTCAAGCTGAGGCCCGTCGACGTTACTTAGAAACGCTTTCACTTTACGAACGCCAAGGGATAAGAGAAGGTGCTGAAGCTCTTGTAGATTCGATTACCGGTTTGGGCGTTACCCTCACTGTTGCGCCTCATCGAGCCCATTTATGGAGTCACATCCCCCAGTTTACTCGTCGGAATACCGTTGGAGCGCTAACTGAAATTAGCTTTCATCTGGCCAATTTACTTGCATTTATAGGTCAGAGAAAGTGTTTGGATTGTGGCACCTCGATGAAACGAAAAGACGAATGGATCTGCACTAAATGTAAAGCCATTGCCCCAATCGCAAAACCTTCACAATTTTCCTCAGCGCACTGGACTAGTTCCTGCGAGAAATGTAACGGTTTAGGAACTCTCCATCTTCCGCAACCTGAAAAACTCATTGTAAATCCACATAAACCTCTATGCGCAGGAGCGATTTATTCACCGGGATATTGGCCAAAAACGTATCTATGCAAAGACCAACCGATTCTTCTAGAATTAGGAAACGAATACGGGTTTGATCCTTTTGTCACTCCATGGAATGCAATGTCAAAGAAAGCACAAAATGCCTTTCTTTACGGAGATGGAAAGACTTACCACTTCACATATATCAGCAAATCAACCGGAAAGTGGAAAGGAAAAGAACGATCGTCGAAGTGGACTTGGAGAGGATTTTACCAAGAGGATAGTTGGATATTCAATTGGGATATTCATGGCACATATACAAAGCAGATTGTCTGTCCCGAATGTAATGGAGCAGGATTACGTTCGGAATTTTTAGCAGTAACACTTCAAGAGAAGAATATGTTTGAATTGAGTGAAATGCCACTCAATTCTCTTGAAGCGCATTTAGAAAAGATTCCCCAATTTTCAATGGAGCTACCTTTCATAGAGAATAGTCTTCAGATTATTCAAAAACGCTTACAGTTCTTACGGCAAGTGGGAATTGGTTATCTTAACCTAAACCGTCCAACCGGAACATTGTCCGCAGGAGAAGCTCAACGAATTCAACTTGCTAGCCTACTTGGAAGCGGGTTAAATTCTTTGACTATATTAGTTGATGAGCCCTCACGTGGCATGCATCCTTCTGAGCTTGAAGCATTACTAGAAGCGTTACGAGAACTTCGTGATGAAGGAAATACGGTCATTGTCGTCGAACACGATTTACTTCTAATCCGAGCAGCAGACCATATTATTGATTTAGGACCACGAGCAGGAGCAGAGGGAGGGAAAATAGTCGCAAAGGGAACTCCTATCGACATTATTAAGGCGAAGACGATTACAGGTCAATGGCTTGACAAATATCAGCTGAGGAAGGGGAGCCGATTGAGTGGATTGCTCCCATGGATGGACGCAACCCAACGTCGAAAGGCTCAGGGTTGGATGGTGGTAAAAGGCGCACGTGCAAATAACCTCCTCGGTGAAGAGGTCAGATTTCCGATTGGAACAGTCACAGGTGTTTGTGGAGTATCCGGATCTGGAAAGAGCACACTGCTCATTGATACAATTGGTCGAGCTCTAGTCAAGCAAATACACTCCTCATCCTTTGCACGGGAACCACTCGAACCTGGTAAACACGATTCAATAAGTAACCAGCCACCACGGACGTTGTTGGTTGATCAATCACGTCGTGGAATTCGAAGTCCTGCTAGTTTTCTTGGATTATTTCGACCTTTACACAAAATCTATGTGAATAGCGATGATGCTCAAGCCTTAGGATTAGATGCAAAAGCCCTTAGTCAACCTTGTTCAGTTTGTAAGGGTCGCGGAATACTAAAATTAGATATGGGGTTCTTGCCTACCGAATTTGTGGAATGCGAGACCTGTAGAGGAACTGGATATCGACCCGAAGCCTGGGACGTTCGAATGAATGGTATCGCGTTACCAGCTGTTGGGCATTTAACCTTTGACGAAGTTTATGAGGCATTCAGGGACCATAAGGAAATTACAGAACCCCTTGAAGTTGTTCGAGAAGTTGGTTTAGGATACTTGGTCTGGAATCAGCGTACGTATACACTCTCAGGAGGAGAAGTACAACGTCTGAAAATTGTTAAAGAACTGCTCAAGAAGGTTAGGGAAAAAACGTTGTATATTCTGGATGAACCCACGGTCGGACTTCACATGGATGACGTTGCCCGATTAGTAACAATTTTGAATAAACTGGTTGATGTCGGCCACTCGGTTATTGTAGTCGAACACCACCCCCACTTGCTGGCTTCCTGTGACTGGATAGTAGAACTCGGACCGGGTGGAGGACCTGATGGAGGAAAAGTAATTGCTTCTGGAACTCCGGAAGAGGTTGCAAAAACGGACACCCCAACTGCGCCTTTTCTTTATGAGATTTTGGAGGTGGAACCATGATGTGGGTACCTCTACTGTTGGCAGATCCATCACCAAGTCTTCGATTACTCGTATTGCGTGACCTTCTAAATCGAGCAGATTCTGATGAGGAAGTTCAGGAACTCAAAGCCCTCCAACACACCGATCCCGCCATTGAGAAATTTATTTATCTTCAGGAGGAGGATGGCTCTTTCAGAAGTGGAGAAGCGGGTGGAGCAGTCTTGGGGCGTATCCGTACGACTGCGCAAGCATTAATGGGACTTGGATACTTCGGATTGGGACCAAATCATCCTGCGATAAAAAAGGGTGCTGAGTTTCTTTTTTCACAACAACAGGCGGATGGGTCATTCCCTTTAGTCACAGCTGGGGTTGTCCTTGATGGCGGGCAATCTGCTGATACCAAATATCATAGTATGCCAGTCCAGACCGCATTACCATTATTAGGACTAGCATGGGCAGGATATGCAACGGATCCGCGAGCTGAAGCAGCTTATAAATGGCTGATAAATGAAGAGCTTGCTGAAGGAGGATGGCCATCGGGTAGACATCTTGACAAACATATATTTGCAGCAGGATATCGGCGATTACCCCATTCCAAATTCGGATGCCGCACCAACACCACAGCTGCAGTCAGTGCTTTAGCGTTACATCCCACCCGACGGACTAGCGAGCCTGCTTGTCGTGGGTTAGATAAATTACTCGCCCAAGAACAGCGTCAAGTTCATACCCTGGGCTTTGAGGTTGCTCGAATTGTCGGTGCAGAACAACTACGAGGCGGCTTTACATATTTCAAACGCTATGATGTCGCTCAAATGCTAGATCTATCGTGGCGAATAGGTGCAAGTCTTGAAGATGCTCGAGTAGAAGATAACGTGAAATTCGTTAAAAAATTGCAGGGACCCTATGGACTTTGGGAGTATCAACGGTATCCCGAAGTATCGCGGTGGGTCACATTCGATTTATTACGCTCATTATCACGATTAGATAAAGAGACAAATTGGTTCAGCCTAGAACCACGAACCCCCTTTTTACAATATCCGAAGAAAGCACCACGTTTCTAATTTGAATTCACGAATGTAAAATCAATTACTTGCTAGTTATGAATTCTGCTATGATTTTTTGTGCAAACCGTTTAGCATTCTCTAAATCCTCAAAGTTGGGGCGAGCTTT
>CAYFXY010000012.1:12024-17764 GCA_964347205.1 uncultured archaeon | reverse complement strand
CACTCTTCATCTGAGACAATGATTTCACGATGAATAAACGCTTCAATTGGTTTTGAAGGAGCGCCCATACAATGGAAATATCCAAGAAACTCGATCCCTTTTTCTTGACATAATCTCTCAAAAGAGGGGGCACATCTTCCTGCCCATTTGGTAAATAATTCAGTTCTTCTGGAATTGTCATCAGGCATAAAAGTTGCATGGGTGAAAAACCCTGCTAACTTGAACCGAGGATTTTGAGGAATTTGTGCTAATATTTGCTTAAATGGGCGAGCGAGGTCCGAATCATGACAGGCTGTTCCAAGAAACACTAAATAAAAATTATTAAGCTCCTCCACTATGAGATCTTGAATCATAATCAGTTCCACCTCATGGTCTGTGGAAACCGACTCATAGATTGCCTTAGCAATTTTTTTGGTATTCCCGGTTTCACTATAATATGCAACTAAAATTTTCATAATTGGCAATCAGTGTAATGCACTAATATAATTAAGTGAAATTCTTTTGAAAAAGTGGGGGAATAAGATTGGTTTTCAATCAATTGGTCCTCGATCCCAGTATGCTGCATCCACCCATCGACTCGCAAACTGGTCTGCATCCTTTGGATACGGATAATCGAGTGTTTTTGCCACCTCTATGGCAATCCAACGGAAAAGTTGCATAGTGTTAGCTAATGCTTGCCAGATATCATCCTCATCATAATGAGCGTATGCACCCCGTAATTCAGCAATTATTCGAGGATCAGCCCACCTTTCCATGAATCGACCTCGAAACCATGTGTCATGACCCTCATTCTGTGTTACTCTTGCATGCCATTCAATCATAGGTAAAAGACATCGACTTTTCATATAAGAGTCCAGACATCCTTTTCCTTCCCATAACTCTCCCCGACGAAGCTTCTTCGCGGTCCAGACCGTATGATACCAGAAATCATTCACTCTCTCAAGATACGCATCTTTAGATGGGGAGCCTAAGGGTGAAAGCTTAATCGCTTTATACTCTTTAAGAAATTTGTCCATAATTTTGTCTTTGTCGACCAAGACGCGAACCCCACGCCCAATAAAATTCGCGGTTTCTCTCGCTAATTCAGGAGTTAAACCCTTCTTCAAGGCTTCAAGAATGGAATGAAATGGATCGACAGCAAAATCGACATCCAAGCCATTATCATAAAGCACACGGCGCTCATAACTTTCACCGGATCCTCCAGCCGTTGGTTCAATAAATGTGATAACGGGATTTCCAAATTCACTCACCCATGCAGCGGAATCAATCAGAATTTCGGGTGCAGTTGAAAAAACAACAATATCAAGGTCGGACCATTTGTCATCAGGCACATCAGTTCTCGCTCGTGAACCTATAACGATTGCAAGGCGAATGTGGTCTTGAGTTTTCGCCCACTTTTTGAACTTGGTTTCAACGGTCTTGTAGAATTTGTCAATATCAGACTTCTGTAACAGCATACTATCACGTCATAATCTTGTAGATGTTTGAATTAGAAAATCTCGTTCTTTATCTTGCCCTTGCTGCCAATGCTCGAGACATAGGATATGATTACCAGGCATTGATTGTATATAACACAGCAGTAGCATACCAGGCACCTCTGAATCAGTTAAGATGTTTCTATATCGATGTCAGTTTTGGCTGTGTCTATAAATAACCCTATAACAAGAATTCCTGAAACAAATACTTGTTTTTATCATTTAATATTTCTGCACAGAGGACCGCCAGACTATACACAACGAATGATTTCATGATTTTATTTTAACCTCTGAGGCAAGTTCGAAAAAATTCCCAAGTCGGCGTGCTTCGGCCTCGATATCACTTAGGTGTGACTCTGAGAATTTCTCGAAGGGGTTGACGGTGACTTTGATCTTTTTGGTTGTTCGGTTTTGTTTCCATGTACCTAATGCACAGCCATCAGCAAGAAGAATAGGCGCAATCCATGCGGCTTTTTTGAAAACCTGTTTATAGTAGGTTTTTTCGACGATGTGACTTTTGTCTCTATGTCCTAGTAGGTAAACATCGAAGTGAGGTAGAAGCCGGAGTGGTCTTGAGCCAATTTTTGTTTTTAAAAGTATGTCGAGGTCGTGGTTAAGAAGCCAAGCGGATTTTTTGTTAAGGCTGACTTCAGCTAATTTAGTTTTGAACCGTTCCCAGATTGGATTGACTGTTGTCATTTTGAGTCCTGACCAAGATGCGAAGTCTTGAGGTGTGGCAGGACCATAACAGCGGAGATAGTGTGTAAGGATTGTGTTTTCAGCCAATTCTCTATAATAACCAGTATCCACCCAGGGGCGGGCTTCTGAACCATGTTCTTGAGTTACGATGTTGGCAACTTCTTCACGTGTTAATGGTCCTGAAGCAAGGGCTTCTAATATCGTTTGGGTAATGGATTCATAGTCATGTTGGGTTGGATCGGTTTTTGTGATTTCACCGAATTCTCGCATCCCCCGTTTTTTTAACCATTCTTTATATGGTGGGATACGAGGCTTGATGAGACTTTCTAAGTATATTGGGAATTCATGTGTGGCGATATAATGGGCTGTCCCTCGCATACACCATGTTCGAAGAAGAAGTTTCGATTCCCAGAGAGCGTTGGTTACATCAGATGGGCTAATCTCTGCGGTTCGAGCCCAAAGCTGTAACTGAGTCGCTGCAGGCATCTGCGCTTGAAGACCACAGACTCTTTCAACTACCTTCACCATGTCCTTACGAGGAGCCTGTTTGGTCAGAAAATGGCGATCCATGCGAAAAGCATTGACTCGCTCAAAGGTAATTTCGGTGGTCATTTTTGTACCTCAATGAAGGACTAAGATGGGGCGTTATTTTCTGATATTCAAAGCGCATTTAATGAATTAAATCATTAGTTTATTTCTAATTTCGAATAATGGGTAAGCACAAAAGCTAATTATCTAAAATCAGCATATCAGTTGCCTAGCTTGTGAAGATGAGGTATAGTAATGACAAAACGAGCAGGACCTATGGACATTTATCCATTGCTACCCCAGACTAATTGTGGTGAATGTGGAGAAGCAAATTGTATGGCTTTTGCAACGAAGGCAGCGGAGTATACGTTAAGTATTAGATTATGCTTGCCTTTGTTTCGAGAAAGAGAATATGCAGCTAAACGAGAGAAACTGGAGGAACTCATGCGTCCGCCTGTAAGAGAAGTTGTGATAGGAACTGGTGAACATAAGGTTTCAATTGGTGGAGAACTTGTCCTATATCGGCATGATCTTCGGTACATGCACCCAACTGCGTTCTTCGTTGATGTGGCGGATACCTTGTCTGCGGATGCGTTAAAGAACCGCGTGGAAGCCATTCAGAACTGGACATATGTTTATATTGGTATGAAGTTACACCTGGATGGAATTGCACTTCGTGCTGTGTCAGGTGATTCTAAGAAATTTTCAGCCACTGCAAAACGTATCAGTGAACTTACAACCTGGCCTATTATGTTGTGTTCATTAAATCCCAAAATCATAGCTGCAGGTGCAGAAGCATTACAGGGTCGTCGTCCCCTTTTGTATGCTGCAACTATGGAAACCTGGCAAGAAATCGCTGACTTAGCTTTGAAGTATCAGTGCCCCGTTGTCGTCTATGCACCGGGAGATTTAGATGCCCTCAAATCCCTTGGATCAACCCTACACCAGATGGGAATTGATATTGTTCTTGATCCAGGAAACGAGTTTGCAGCAGCCCTTGGAGCCACAGTTGACGATTTTAGCATGCTTCGACGGGCGGCAATTCAAGAATCTGATCAAAACGTCGGTTTTCCACTTCTCGCATCACCTATCTCCGTTTGGGGAGACCACAAGGAGGGGGAAGCAGAAGAACTTGCGAAATGGCAAGAAACCCTCGCAAGCGCAGCAATGATAATCCGATATGCAGACATTTTAGTCCTTCACAGTTTGGATATGTGGGTCCAGTTACCATTGACCTTTCTGCGAACAAATATCTACACTGATCCAGTGAAACCCGTCGCTGTTGAGGCAGGGCTTCGAGAATTTGGAAACCCGAATGAAGATTCACCTGTTATGTATACTTCTAACTTTGCTCTAACTTATTTCACGGTTGAAAGTGATATAAAGCAAGCAGGAATTGATGCTTATCTTGTTGTAATTGACACTGAGGGGTTGAGCATTCAATCCGCTGTTGCAGGTCGAAAAATAAATGCGGCTATTATCGCTGAAGCCCTCAAAGAATCTGGTGTAGAGAAAAAAGTTAATCACCGAATCCTCATTAGCCCAGGAATGGCAGCACGACTCAGTGGAGAAACCGAAGAAGCATCCGGTTGGACAGTTAAGGTTGGTCCTAAGGATTCTAGCGGGATTGGACCCTATATTGGTGATGGGCTCTGGAAGAAAAGCTAGTTCGTTTAACTTCGTGCAGCAAGGGCCTGGGCGTCAATATGCAAAATTTGCTCTTGTTCATATGTCTCAATGGATCCCGGACGTTTATTTCGCACTTCATGGATAGCGTCTTCGGCACTCATTCCTTCACTGATTAAGTATGCGGCTAGCAAGGTTCCAGTGCGACCCCAACCCATATAACAATGCACCGCCACTGGACGATTTTTCAAACGATTCTCATTTACCAAGTCAACAAACTCCTGAATTTGGTTTAGAGAAGGCGTTCCATAAGGTAATATTGGGAAATAATGATATTCGAGTCCAGCATCAGAGACAAGTTCCGCATCAAGGGATTCTTCCATCGCTGTTACTAAAACCTTGATTCCTTGTTTGGATATGTACTCAAGATCGGTTTTTCCCCATGGCATATTAGCCCCTGCTAATACACGAGGTATCAAATAACTGAAATTTTGCATAAATCATCATCCAGAGTTCTAAGTTGGGTTGTGTATGATGAGGTATTTGGCTTCATGGCTTTACGTCGTGAGATGTTAGGATACCATGATTTTGCATTTAAGGATTTTATTTCAACTAGCTTTGTGTTACAGGCGTTCATCTAAAGCTCGGAGCTGTTCAAGCATTTGAAGTCGATCCGTAATGTCTCGACAGATTCCTCGAAAACCAAGAAGTTCACCGGCCTCATTAATCACAGGTCTTCCACGCGCCTCAAGGACCACATCTGATCCATCTCGATGCACAAATTGTATCACTAAAGTTCGAATAGGGCGCATTCCTTCTTTCAGCTCAGCAAATGTTTGTTGGGCTCTGCTGGCGTCTTCAGGACGCAAGAAATCGCAGGGTATTCGTCCCAGTACTTGGCCTGCTGAAAAACCAAGAATATCTTCAACAGCATTATTTGTATAAATGATTCTTCCATTAATGTCCATTTCCCAAACCCAATCAGAAAGCTCTTCGACTAATGCTCGATATTTCTCCTCAGATTCTAATAATGCAGCTTCAGCCTTTTTTCGTTCAGTGATATCCATAAATGCAGATTGAATAGCTGGTTCACCTTCGTATTCAATGAGGTTCGCAAAGATTTCGACCCAAAGAATAGACCCATCTTTTCGCACCATTCGATATTCATATAGTTGAGGAACAGTTTCTCCAACAATTCGTTTTTTGATGCGACTAAGTACCATTTCTTGGTCAGCTGGGTGAATCAATTCTTCTGCTTTCCTTGGTGACATACCGAGTATCTCTTCAACACTATATCCAGTCATATTGGCAAAGGCATCATTGGCAAAAAAGATACGGAGAGGTGAGCCAGATGAGATGACGATTCCGAAGAGTGATTGCTCAACAAGATTGCGATATTTACCTTCGGATTC
>CAYFXY010000012.1:11119-12014 GCA_964347205.1 uncultured archaeon | reverse complement strand
GGATTCCTTTATTAACTGTTCTGCTCGTTTTCGTTCTGTTACATCTATTAGGGTAACTTGCAATGCAGGTTTCCCTTGGAACTCTAGTAATTTCACCCATACTTCTATCCATAAGAACCGTCCATCCGGGGTTTGAGATCGAACTTCATACCGATCAGGAACATCTTTCCCAGCAAGCCGATCCTGTAATCGCTGTTGAACCATTACTAGATCCTCCGGTTGAACAAGATTCCAGATGCTATCAGGGGGCATTTCCATGAGCTCTTCAGGCGATATCCCGATAATATCTTTCATCTGTGGATTCGCGAAAACTATACGGTTATCCTGGAAAATGACCAATCCTTGGAGTGATTGATTTACAAGTGCACGGTATTTCGATTCAGATTCCCGAATGAGATCTTCACTCATTTTTCGAAGCGTGATATCCTCTAGAGTTCCCTCGTAATAACTAATCTCACCATCTGAGTCTCGAATTGCTCGAACAGCTAATTCAACCCAGATTATCTTTCCGTCATCACGTCGAAATTCTACTTGAACCCCGGTTACCACATCTTCACGCGTTACAGTCGCTTCCCAAATTTTTCGTGCTTCGGGATCAACATAGAAACTAGACGCGTTTCGTTCAAGAAGCTTTTCTTTCTCTTTAAAGCCTAAAATTTCCACTAATGCTGGATTTACATCAAGGATCGCGCCATCTGGTGTTGTCCGATATAATCCCACTGGAACGCTATCAAAAAGACTCTGATATCTGGCTTCTGCTTCTTTTCGATCACTAATATCACGGATAACTCCTATAAAAGCCGCAGGTTTTCCTTCGGCATCCTTAAGGAGTGCGGCATTTAGTTCAGCAGGATAAGAATTTACCCAGTTTTCCATGTTGACCCGGCGAAGCGCC
>CAYFXY010000012.1:9694-11109 GCA_964347205.1 uncultured archaeon | reverse complement strand
TGATTTTACCTTCTAGATCAGTTACGGTGATTGCGTCCGGTGATGTTTCAATTAAGGTTCGATACTTCTCTTCACTCTCTTGGAGAGCGATCTCAGCACGTTTTCGCTCAGTTATATCCCGGACAACGCTCTGTATATGTAATGGATTACCCTCAGCATCTGTGACTAGCGCAGCATTAATTTCAACGGGAAATTCCTCACCATTCTTTCTTACTATAGTTCGCTCATAAACAGGTACATGATCACCAGCAAGCAATGACCGAAGAATACGTTTGCTATCTTCATACTCGCCCTTCGCAACAACCTCATTGACTGGCATTCCGATTAATTCATCCAAAGTGTAACCTAACATCTCGGTTGCCTGAAGGTTTGCATCTAGGTGTTTTAAGTCAAGAGATATAATGAAAACCGCATCATTGGTATGTTCAAATAGGGCACGATATCGGCGTTCTCGTTCTTTGAGGGCCTGTTCAGCTTCTATTTGGTCAGTGATATCTTCTAATGATCCTTCGTAATATTGGATTTTACCCTCCTCATCTCGAATGGCCCGAAAAGTATCGTGAACCCAAATGGTCTTTCCATCTAAGCGCTTGAAATGTATATTATGACCAAGGACAAGTCCTTCTTGTCCAAGAATTTCTTCATATTGTTTGCGTTCATCCCGTTCAACGTAAAAATCAGAGGCATTCATCTCCAGCAGTGATTTTTTATCCTTAGCTCCAAGAAGGTTAATTAACGCTGGATTCGCATCAATGATTTTTCCATCAACAGAGGTTCGATACAAGCCCACAGGCATTTCATCAAATAATCCACGATAACGTGCTTCAGATGCTTGAAGTTTGGTATCGGCTTCTTGTCGTTCAGTGATATCCAAAAATGTTGCTTGAATAGCAGGTTTATCATTGTATTCGATAACGGTAACAAACATCTCAAGCCAAGCTTCTTCTCCATTCTTTTTGATTGCCTTGAATTGGTAGTGAGAAGGAACTTGTTTTCCTGCTAAGCGATCACGCATCCGCCCCCATACGCGAGCTTGATAATCGGGATGGACCCGGTTTTGAACTTCTTTGGGTGATAGTGCCAATATTTCTTCGATAGTATATCCACTCATGTCAGAAAAAGCTTGATTTGCAAAAACGACCCGCATGTCCTGAATTATAATAAGACCTTGTAGAGAGTGTTCAACAAGTTCTCGATAAGCTAGTTCTAAGCGTTTTTGGGCTGTTGTCTCAGCTACCATGGCAAGGATTGCAGGCTTTTTTTGAATGGTAATTCCGCGAGGTAGAACTTGAAGCCACCTAACATTTCCTTTTTTGTCTTTGATACGAACATCATAGAATTTGGTTTTAATTTCCCCTCCTTCAGCAGATTTCAATCTTCGATTCGCTTCTATTTTATCTGCATCAGCGGCAGTC
>CAYFXY010000012.1:5054-9637 GCA_964347205.1 uncultured archaeon | reverse complement strand
AAGAATCTCAGATTTTGATGATGATTAGGATTTCTCATCTTGAGGCATTTAGTTTCACCTCTTAATGGTTTGGTGGGAGTTCAACCTTGGAGTTGTGCACACCTTTCGTTCCCCAGGCTAACACCGACACTATATGTACTGTTTCAAGGAGTACAAATATCTCTTTCGCTAAATTGGAGGAAAAGCAGATTATGATAACGTGACCTCAATAATCAGGAAATGTCTTTTTGGAACATTACGATATCGATACCGGGAAGATCAGAAAACGACGAAATCACAATCTAGGCTGGTCTATTCGATACAATGGGTAGCCCGAATTTTTTCTATGCTGGGTTCTTCTTCAAGTAACTTCTCATTCGGATGGATCCAAGTCAAGCTCAACTTTCTTTTTTCGTTTTTCCATCTTTGGCTTTTTATCGGGTTCTTCAAGCTGTATACCCTTCATTCGAGCCATTAATTTCTTGATTGTACCTTCTCGTTCTTCTGGTGTCATAATTATTAATTGTTGTACTAATGCGTCTTTATCAGCCTCACTTATGGCAGTGAATTGTTCGAGTCCTTCTCGAAGGACTGCAACAAGATAAGCTTGTTCTACTGGACTTAGCCCGGGTTGTTCCGGAGCCACTTCTTCGGTGATTTCATCTTCGACTTCAGCATCACCTGTTCGGAGGTAATCAAAACGACCTTCAGCCATTTGTCGTTTCATATCCTCCATAAACCAAACACGATCCTTTCCAGGTATCTTTTTCATTTGCTCAAATAGTTGCTCTTTTTCTTTCATGCCCAAGCCTTCAAGTTGTTCCAGTTCGACCCAAATTACATCGTCTTCAGATCTTCGTTCAGCAGGAAGTTCAATTGTTGGAATAATAATTGGTGTAAGTATAAGATTTGAAGCGTCAAAGGTGGGAGACATGATTGTCTCTAATTGATTGGCTCGATCTTGGATTCGGTTATGGTCATTCTTTGATAGAGTAGGAGTTTGACCCCGATCAATAGATTTGCTCATCTTCCGCATTTTGCGAACAATCCACGGAATTGAATAGACCTTAACATAAACCAACCATAGGAGTAAGGTAATGATCAACACAACTCCAAGAACAGCACCAACCTGAATTGCTGTCCGAAGTATGGGGCTTAGGCTAACTATAAGGGTAGAAGTACTAGTTGCCTGAGCATATTTGGGTGCAACTGAAGAATCAATGGTAATTTCATAGAGTCCTTCTATTAGAGCAGATAAGCCCGCTAGGGTATAAGTTCCATCACCATTATTTAGCATTGGTCGGTAATTAAGCCCAAGTCCCGGGATGGACACAAACAGGGTTGCATCGGTGATGAAGACATTATGATATGTATCTACAAATGTTACTTGAAGGGTAAAGGATTCACCAGTAATAATCTCAATTGTATCAGGTAAACCGATTAGTTCTGTTGGCACTGGAATAACAGTTAATTGTAGGTGAGGAGCATTCGCGATCGCAAAATTATGACGAGATAAAGAGATGGAAATAATGTAGAATCCGGGTGTAACATCTGTAAGATTAATCCGTGCTACATATAATCCATCGATGAATTGCAGCACTCCGCTCCCTAACTCCCAAGTATAAACCCCTGTTGCATTCAAAATCGTGTTACCCGAGTTATCGGTTAGATTCAAAGAGATCCATAAAATGTCACCTCGTGGTACGTCCCAAGATGTCCCATTCAGTGGGATAGTAACTCCTGCTTCTTCTAATTCGCTTTGAATTCCGTCGATAATCAGTATGGTCTGCCGAGGTTGAATATTTAATCCAATCGAGGTTATGGCAAACTGGTATCCTTCGTGGTCACATGTAAGGGTCAATTGGTAAACACCAACGGAAAATATGTCACTTGGAAGAGACACATTATACCACCCAGGAATACCTGTAGGCTGAAGAGATCCGGTTAGAATACCCCAGATATACTGAATATTCGCACCGGTAATTGGCTGTAAATTATTGTCGAAAAATTGAACTCGCACAGTAAAGTTTGATCCCCATTCAACAAGAATAACAGGTGTATCAGATTCAAGGAATGCAGGCATAACGATTAACGAAATTGAGAGCGTGCGTAGTTGTTCAATAACATTAGGATGACTCGCAGTTATGTAAATTGTATATTGTCCAGCATCTAAACCAGATGAATTAATTGTTGTTTCAAAAGTCCATCCACTCTTAAACAAAAGCGATGCATTGCCTCCCGCCCAGCTGTAGAAGATGGTAGCGTTGGGGAGGGCGGATCCATAGATTGTACTAAAATTAGCAGAAATTAAAAAGGTATTTCCTGCTACAACTGGTACCGAGGGACCACTTACTGTTAGGGTCGAATCGATTGGTAGAATATTGAGCATGATAATGGCAATACTTGTTTGATAATTAGGTAGATTACTAGCTTCAATTGTGACAAGATAAGTGCCAATCGTTTGATTGGCAAGGAAAGTAATATTGTAGATTCCATCTCCAATGAATGAAAGATTAACTGGGGGGAGTCCAGCCCAATAGTAAGTTACTTGTGTATTGTTCATTAATCGACCATATTCATCAGTGACTCTGACCGAGATATTTACTCCAGTCTGGTATTCGGCTATCCATGGAGAGGTAGAAAGCACTTCAACATAGAGCGGTAAGGGGTTGATAGTGAATTGGACACGCTGTTCACTAGTATCATAAAATGAAGCAGAGAATCGGATTGTAAAGTTAGCAAGTCCAATATCCTCAGCTGAACTATTGATTTGAAGGAGATAAGTCCCATCGGGATAGATCTGGTTTATCGACCATGAGGGCCAACTGAGCCAGATTAAAACTGGTGCTCCTGATAGTACAACATCGTTATCGAGATCACGATAAGTAGCATTGATGTAAAGGAGGTCACCCCAAAATACAAAACTATCAAAATTAAGCTCTAAGGATGTTTGGATTGACCGAACATAACCACTGATTGGTAGGGAATGATTTTGATAGTATGGTGCAACACTTGACCAAGTGATATTGATGAGGAATCGATACCAAACGTTTACTTCTATGATGTTATCTGTGCGAATTGAAATGAAATAGCCGTCATAGCCATTATTCAACATAATAAGGGTATAATTTACAGTCAAAGCAGGGTGGGACGTACAGATTAGAACAATATGCACATAGCCGGTTATGTTATGGATAGCGTCAGTTGTTTCACTATCATTATAGAACACGGTGAAGGTAATATTTTCAAGATATGGTACAGGCTGCGGAGATGTATAGGAAACTTGTGAATTTCGTCCTAAGAGGGTGAACTCGACAGAAACAATTTGTGATTCATAATGAAGGCGAGCAAGGGTGATTTCGATAGAATAACTACCTACATCACGACTAGTCGTATTCAGCTCAACGATGTAGGTACCATTTAGAAAATCATAGATTGTGTAAAAGCCTAGGTCCCAATTTACAGTGACTGTCGCACTTGGGACAAAACCACTATGATCGGTATCAAGATAATCAATATGAATGGTTAGATTGAGCCCCCATGGATGAGAAGAAACATAGAGCGGATCTGCATTCGTGTCGGTTTGGACATCTCGGAGAGTAATTCTTACCTGGAGATTTTGGCTAGCATAGTTAACCAAATCAATCGTTACAATTGTGATATGTTGACCATTATTTCGACAAGTCGTGTTGAATTCAATCACATAAGTTCCATTACCAAAGGCGTAGATGGTGTAATAGCTTGCATTCCAATCAGTAGCCACTATCGCACCAGAGAGATAGCCACCATGATCTATATCCAAGTAATTAATCCGAACAGACACGTTATCGCCCCATGGGTGTGATGGAAACACGGTGCTATCCACTTCATAGTCGGTTTGGATATTTCGAAGGATAAGATCGACTTGAAGATTTTGGCTTACATAATGCAATAAGGTAATGGAAATATCAATAGTATGACTACCAATTATTCTACATGAGGTATTTACCTCAATGAGATAAGTTCCATTCACCAAATCATATATTGTGTAATAGGAAGCGTTCCAATCAATAGTTAGAAGAGCCCCAGAAACGTAGCTTCCATGATCAATATCAAAGTAATCAACTTTGATTGTGATATTGTCACCCCAAGGATTTGATGGAATATAAGCTGGCTCCACTGTGTATCCCGTTTGGATATTACGCACCGTGAGATCAATGTCTACAACTTGACTTGCATAATGAACTTGACTTAAGGTAATTTGAATGGTGTAGGCACCAACTTCTCGACAAGTAGTGTTGAGTTCGATAACATAAGTTCCATTTCCTAAATTGTAAATGACAAAATATGTAACATTCCAGTCAACAGCAAGTATTGCATTCAGAACGTATTCACTATGGTCCTGATCTACGTAATCAATACGAATAGTAGCATTATCACCCCATGGGTGAGACCAGATATAGATTGGATCGACGATGATATCAGTTTGTATATCACGCAGGGTTAGATCAATTTCAACAATTTGAGTTAGATAATGAGTACGACTGAGGGTAATTTGGATAATATGACTTCCAACATCTCGGCAGGTTGTATTGACCTCTAAAAGATATGTCCCATTACCCAAC
>CAYFXY010000012.1:4674-4949 GCA_964347205.1 uncultured archaeon | reverse complement strand
TTCCAATTAGTGTCGACTTCAGCTAATGGGATAAAGACGTCATGGTCCAAATCAAGATAGTCGACCCGGATAGTAAGGTTATCTCCCCATGGCTGTGATGGGATAAACAATGGATTGGCTTGATAATTGGTTTGGATACTTCGACTTACGAAATTTTGTAGTGTCATGAACGTTTGATAATGCGCCTTACTGGCATAGATATGAAGTGTATAACTGCCTTCTAATCGGCTTTGTGTTCGAATCGTAAGAACGTAGGTATCGCTCGTGTCATTGTA
>CAYFXY010000012.1:201-4590 GCA_964347205.1 uncultured archaeon | reverse complement strand
GATCCTGGACTAATCGAGACGATGTATAAGGCTGTTAATCGGTCACGCACTTGGAAAGATATCGCAACTTGATCAGAGTCATAATGTGCTTTTGTAAAAACAAAAGTAAGTGTAAAGCTTTGAGATCCTGTAGCTACTTTTGAAGTATTGAGGATTATTGTATAGGAACCATCCCCGTTATCGGTCATCCAATAATCCACGCCTTGAATATTATCAAACCAAGTGAAACTGATTGAGGCTCCACTTAATCCGGCATAGTTATGATCAGTATCGTTAAGGAGAAGTATGATGGTAACATTATCTCCCCAAGCAATAGAGCCGGAAACAGCAGACCCTGAAGCATATGTTTTGATTAGACGGATAGTAATTTCGAAGTATTGGTTCTGTGACGTGTAATTAGTACGGCTGAAATCGATGGTAACATCATAGACAGTCTCGCTAATATTCCCCCAAAAAGTTAGTTGATAGGTTCCATTCAAGAAATTCTGTACAGTATAATTACCTGGCTCATATCCTTCAACCAAAATCAGAGCATCATCAATGAAAACAGGACTCATTGTAACTATATCGGTGAAATTAAACCTAACAATGAAGTCATCATCATAGGGCATTTCAGCAGTGGAGCGAGGATGATCTTTTGTTAATTGGGTTGCACGTGTTTCAACGACAATTCGAATCTTAATGGTTTGAGCCGCATGGGCTGTTCTGGTAGCGTTGATATAAAGATCATTTTGTCCCAGATTCACGGTCGTTGTGTTCAAAATGTAATAGTAGTAACCATTATTCTTTTCGGTTAACGAATATAAAGAGGGACCGATGAGAATTCGAACCGTGGCACCGGTTATCCCACTTGATGTGCTTTCATTAGCATAGTAGACAGTGATATTGAATTGTTCCTTCCAATAGAGATGAGCCGTATAAACATCTGTGTCATTTTCAAATTGAGTCCAACCATCTCCAGTTCCTGTTGGCGGATAATCAATTTGGGTTCGAAGCGCATCTAAAGTGGTGGCAAAAGAAACAATTTTAATGACAATGGTGAAGTTTTGCCACTCGTATTCCCAGCTGTAAGATCCAACGACTCGCATGGTTATGATATATTTGACTGCTTCTACATCCCCGTAAGATGAATCATATCTGATAAACAGGGTTGGATCTGCTCCATCTGGGACGAAATTTTCAGTTCCAATTAGGGTCCAACTTGTTCCGCCTGTGGGATCTTCATAATAGGTATAATTAACTCGAACATTATCTTTCCAGATACCAGAATCATTTCGAACGTAAGCACTTAGATAGGAGTCATAGAATCGGACTTGGCTCGTATAACCTTGAGCTCGGGTGGTATCTGCAGTATATTCATCAGGACCTGTTTGTTGAGTTGGTTTGATCATTGTGTAATCCAAATCGTTGACAAGGTTTATGATAAAGGTGAGGTGGGTGCTATCGTCATAGGTTGCGTTCACATATCCATAACGAAAGAATTCAACGTATAACTCAGCGGTCTGACTTGGACTCATGGAATTGGTATCAAAGACAAGGGAATATGCCCCAAAACCATTTGCAATCATGGTTTCGTATTGTAATTGGAGATTACGGTCAATATAACGAATGCGTACAGATGCATCCGTAATGTAAGCTAGGGATACATCATTTTGCCATGTGGCGTTGATTAGGACAGTATCATCCCAGATTACTCGTTGTTGATCTGTTGGAGAAATTTCGGTTCCTCTGGTTGGAATTACAATAGTAAAGGAGCTTTGTCGCATGCCACTTTGAGTTGCGTTATTATAGCCAACTGTTGCAATCCAATCACTCCCAGCATCACTTTCTTGAATACTAGGAATTTGCCACCCAGAGCTTGTTAAGGAATCATTGTTGTCATGAAAACTTACCGAAGTTTCTGTCTGCCAGAGAGTCTGATTGGGATAAAAAAGGGATACATTCGCGTTATTTCCACTTGGACCAAATGGTCGTAATTTTGCTTTTACACGGATCCATTCTCCGGCAAAATAATAATCGCTTGTACTAACATTTGTCCAACTTCCTGTTCCTGTAGCGCTTTTTTGTAGAAAGATTTGCAGAATATAATTGAGACTTGTCGCGTAAATCGAAAAAATGTCTCCTGATTCAGCTATGCCCTCATCAAGTTTGAAAAACCGACTTGTGGTATTATAACTGTAGGTGGAAATTATGTGGCCGGTGTTATTCTTTACTTGTGTTAAGCTCCATTGGTACACAAGGTAGAAGCCAAAGGAATAACCAACGTGACCGGTGGGTGGTTGATTCATGGGAACTGAGTAGTTGATCTCCCATGTTGGGTTGGCATCAACCGGCGCGGAAAAAGAGGTTGTGGCTTGTATTGATTGTTGATGTTTGATATACATTGAAAATGTATAATCGAAACTTATATTGTAACTAGAGCTGAACTGGAAATTCTGTGTTGTTGCCCAACAAGCTGCTAAAGGCGCTTCTGCGCGATTTCCAGGATCTGCATAAATGGTTACATTACCCGTTTGACCAACTGCATCTAATACAGTTTCACTATTAAGAGTAAGCGCTACTTCACTGGGTTTACTTGGAGTTTCAATAATATACTGGAAATTATCGAAGAAGATATGACCGTTAACTGTCTTCTTACGAGTGCCACCCAGCTTCATAATTGCGACGCGTAATGTAACTGTCCCATTCACGGGAATTGTTGTCATAGAATGGTGATCCCAACTCGTCGGACTATAGACATCTGTTGATTGTTCCCAACTGGCAATCACGGAGGCCTGATATTCCAAACTCACATTAACAAATAACCAATTTTGCTGGGTGATATCATTTGAATATTTTATATCAAAGGAAAATGCCAGGTTTGAAGGAGAAATTACGGAGGAAAAATCAAATTCACTTTCAAGATATGCAATAGCGGTGGTTAACCCAGTCTGTCCATATCGAAGGGTAATATCCATGCAGTCGCCTGGAGTTCCTCCACTTGAATTATCAATACTAGAAATTATTCGAAAGTTATCATCATCATTTCTCCCATCATTTCGTGTCAGTGTCCAATTATGAACTTCAATATCAAGTTCACTGCCATCAATATTGAACGCATCAGTATATTTGTCAAAATTACCATTTGGTATTGGGTCTTCAGTTCTATCAAGATTCGTTACGCTAGTTACTAATTGATAGCCACGATAACCTGAGGGATACCAACTGGCATCAAATTGAAATGAAGTGTCATTTGCCCCATCTGTATTAAGGAGACTATCGTTTCGGGCAAACTCGAAAACATCAAGGGATCCACCACTTCCAGTATAGGGTGAATTTGGTGGGGCACCCCCTCGAACTGGAAATAACGAATCTTGTGAAAAGGAGGCTAAAAGGACAGAAGCAAATAGAAAAATGATTACAAGTACAAGCTTTTTCGAGTTCCCCAAATCAATCACCAACTAGAGAGGAGTTAGCATTTTCACTCCCCGCAATACAGCCGCATTATCTAGGCTTGAGAATGAAATTTAAATAGATTTTGTGAAATACTCGCCTAGAGGAAAATTCACTATTTTTCCGAAAAATGAAAGATAATCGAAGGATAAGATGAGTTAGAAAATTGGAATACAGAGATGATTGAAAAAAAATTTGATCTGGTGGTTGTTGGTGCCCTTACCATTGATCACATCCAGTTCGGAGATAAGGAACGAATCGAGCTAGGCGGACCACCTGCCTATGCAATGATAGCATCCTCCCTTGGTGTGAAAAATATTGGAATTGTTTCTGTTATTGGTGATGATTTTCCTGAACAGTATTACACTCAATTGATTAAAGCAGGATTAGATGTAAGCAGTATCAAAAGGGAACAATACTCGACCCGATTTATCAACCGATATACAAAGGATGGAAATCGAACTCAAGAAGTACGAGCAATAATTCGTCCAATTGAAATCAGAGATATTTCGAACGATTTCTTTGACACCTACTGGATGCACGTGAGTCCAGTTTTACAAGAGGTAGATTCTCTTATTATACCTCATGTGAAACAAAAAGACATCAAGGTGTCAGTTGATGTGCAAGGATTTGTACGAAAACGGAGTTCCTTACAAAATCATATCATCGAACCTTGCCAATGGGACACGTTTTTGGAGGTTGCACCATCAATTGATGTATTAAAAGCAGACGTCAGTGAGATACTCCACCTCACAAACAAAGCTACTATCAAAGAAGCCGCTAAAACTGCACATGATGCGGGATGCGGGCTCATCCTAATTACCAAAGGCCAACAGGGCTCCTATATTTACCAAGACAACACGCTTCATGAGATTCCAGCTCTTTGGCCTGAAAGAGTTTTGGATCATACAGGCAGCGGAGATGTTTTTGCCATCAGTTTTCTAATCGAATATCAAC
>CAYFXY010000012.1:0-191 GCA_964347205.1 uncultured archaeon | reverse complement strand
AAAAGCAGACGTCAGTGAGATACTCTATCTCACAAACAAAGCTACTATCGAAGAAGCCGCTAAAACTGCAAATGACGCGGGATGCGGGCTCATCCTAATTACCAAAGGTCAACAGGGCTCCTATATATACCAGGAAAACACGCTTCATGAGATTCCAGCTCTTTGGCCTGAAAGAGTTTTGGATCATACAG
>CAYFXY010000011.1:27453-46719 GCA_964347205.1 uncultured archaeon | reverse complement strand
GGATTGGTCTAACGCAGGGTGAAAATCAGCACAGGTCCCGTACAATCGTGTAACGAGCCGAGAAACGCGGAATCCAAGAGCCTGACAGGATTTCTGCTCCTTGTCATCTGGCGCTCCCTTAGCTGCAGCCCCATAATGCTGTAAAGGACCACGAGCATTTCCCTGCACTATCATACCATGAACCAGCATCGCTTCTAAAATGGAGATTAGCGTCGTTTCTGCACCTGTAGCAATACCACCACTAGAGGCAAAGGCGCCACCCACTTTTCCATCGAGTTTTCCATGAATCTTCACAGAGGCATCAAAAACGCGCTTTACCTCAGTTGACATTAGTCCATAATAGACTGGTGATCCTGCAATAATCCCATCAGCTTTCAACAAATCTTCATTAGTAATATCATTTGCACGTTTAACGACAACTTCAATTCCCTCTACCGTTCTAACCCCTTTTTCAACATTCTTTGCCATTTTCTCTGTATTCCCAGTTTCGGAATCATAGAACACTAAAACACTTGGCACCATAATCACCACTTTGCACACTTCTACTCCGGCTTAATTTTTCCTCGGTTTTTTATTCCCACCTATTAGCGTAGGCCTCACAGGCTTCAGCAATCAATAACGCATACCCACGGGCAATATTGAATTTTTGACGCATGCGCCACTCCCCCTCCTTATTTCGCTGCCATCCCACCAACCGCAATTGCGATCCGCTTTTTTGCTCAATAAGAACGATTGCTTTATGCCATCGTGGAGTCTTAGTTAGGGTTTTTCCACAAAGAATCGTTAAATTCGACCGTTGGGGGAATAGATCACCCGGTTCATCTAACAACGTTTTCAAACCTTTGAAATACATGCACACTCACCCAATACTTGGTACAATCAATATCACGGAGATGTATGTTATTTTAGCGTGTTGGTCAAAAATAGTCCGCTAATGATGCTTGCCCCGTTAACCGTGTTAGATTTGAAACTCGTACACCCAACAGACGCAAGGGAATATGCGACTTGCGGCGTTCTTCAAACAATGATTTCACTGTCTTGAACAATATCGACTCGTCATTTGTACTCAAAGGTAAGGTACGGCTCCGTTGAATTGTGGTATAGTCGCGATAGCGGATTTTTACTGTCACCGTTCGGAAATGATAAGATTTCGACTGGAGCCGCTGGCTTATCCGACCACTCAAATTCTCTAATGTTTGATAAAGCTCATCTTGTGATTTTGGGTCAATGTCTCTGGGAAATGTGCGTTCGTTTCCCATGGATTTCCGGCGCCAGGGGCCACTGGGAACAACTCCTCGGTTGTCTATGCCCCACGCTCGATTATATAACCAATGAGATCCCTTGCCAAAAATGGGAAATAACTCTTCGACCGACATTTGTTGAATTTGTCCTAAAGTGTGTATGCCATGGTTTTTTAACCGCCTTCCTGTTACGTGGCCAATTCCATTAACCACAGTCACATCTAACGGAGCGAGAAACTGGGCCACCAAGGTGGGATCTTGAGGGACAAGGGTGATCCCCATGGGTTTATTTTGGTCTGTAGCAATTTTCGCAACTGCCATATTTGGAGCAATTCCGATCGAACAGGGTAATTTCGTTTCTTCACGAATTGTATGTTGCAATTCGAAAGCCAAAGCCTTGGGATCACTATATTGTTTTACACGTTCTGTTACTTCCAGATATGCCTCATCAATACTTGCTTTCCGAATTCGTCCTTTATCCGCAAATTTCTGAATCACATCCATGATTTCTCCTGAGGCTTGAACGTAATTTGAAAATGGACCAGAAACAAAAACCGCTTCAGGGCACATATTGTATGCTTTCAGCACAGACATCCCTGCTGTTATTCCAAAAGCTCGGGCTTCATAGGATGCAACACGAACAACACCCCGCGTCTGTCCTTTCTTTGGATCTGGACCCACACATAAGGACCGTCCAATGTATTCAGGATGAAGCCGGTACTGTTCTACGGATGCATAAAAGGCATCCATATCGACGTGCAGAATCCAGCGGGTCATTGGATGTGCTCGTTCCCGGAAGTTAATCTAATAACAAAAAATCATACATGGCTTAAAAGGAAATAGAGACTGAAAGCTAAGTGAGTTTTTCTATAATTAATCTAAAGATTCTAGTATAAAAAAAAACAAAATTAGAATTCATCAAATTTTTAGAATTGAATAAGTCTGGAAGTCGACGAAACCCCATAAAAATTGGGTTTAAAGCCGCTGTAGCGGAACAGAAGACCTATTGCGATTTAATCAATTAAAATTCGATAATAACCTGTTACAAAGAGCCCTTAAAATTCAGAAATGACATATTATAGTGGTCTGGTGATGGCTTGGGAGCAGAAAATGACCTTTTCCAGCGGTCAATTGCTGCGCTCGCGGGTGGGAACCCAGAGCGGGCTAAACAACAAATTCTCAAATTATTAGAAAAAGACAAAAACAATCTTGAGCTTCTTACTTTTCTTATTGCAATTTATCAACAATACAGTCAACCTCAGGATGCACTCCAAACTGCGCAACGAATAGCTAAACTCGACCCCAACAACCCACAACACTGGAACAACCTCGGTTACCTCCATATTATTCTTGGACAATGGAAAGAAGCTGAAAAATACTACGCGAAAGCTGCTTCATTTAATAATGCCTCGCCAACGATTTTTCTCAATCATGCACTAACACTTATCGAAATAGGACAGATCGATGCAGCCATCCAGCGTCTCAAGCAAGCCTTGAATCATTCACTCTCTGGTGAGCTCCTCAATATAATCCAAACAGATCGCCAATTCATCAAACTCCGCCCACTCCTGAACAAGCTTTAGGAATTTCTTTCTTTTTTCGATGAAGACAAGGATATAGTTAATTCATCTGTTAATCTTTGAGCGTTTATCAATTCATAAAACAAAATTTGGTAACTGCTTCTGACCTTAAATGAACGCATGAGTAGCTACTGTTAGAAAAATCAAACTTGAGAAAGAAGGTAGCGATTGTCGTTTTAGACTTGTCCATAACCCTTTTGCTGATTTAATTTCTAGCAATCATAAAGTTGATCCGGTGCAAGAATCTGCGGGTAGCTCTTTCGGAGTTTCATCCGGGCATCATAGCACAGATGGCACTCATCAACATACTTCTCTTCATGGTTAACTCCGAATTTCTGCACCAATTCTACCGGTCCGCCCTTCTGAATCGGTCCACATATCGGATGCTTATCAGAATCGAAATTAGCTAATATCTCATGTAATGGTGTTTGCTTCAAGTTTCCAATAGTGATCCCCTGACAAACATGAACATAACCATAAGGGTCGATGTGCACGCGACCCTGATTCGCAAAGTCTTCTTCAAGACACTCATTGAACGTATTCCATGCTTTTGTGGGCAAATCCTCAACCAGTTTTGATACCGCGCGACCCTTACATAACACTCGCCCACCAACCACTGGCTCACCTTTGAAGGCCTCTGGTGAATCAGTATTTCGAGGGTCTTCGATTGCAATGGTTCCTACAGGCAGCCCCAATTTCTTAGCTGCTTTTATCGCATTTTTTGCTAAATTTTCTACCTCTTCTCCATAATGATAGGCATCATCACTTATGGACAAATCCGCAATACCAATTTCTTGAATAGGTCGGAGCCATTCAATGGCATCTTCCACTGAAACCGCCCAGTACGCATTAGTCACAATACCGACTCGAAACCCGTATTCTTTGGCTGCACGTAATCCCCAAAGCATCGTCTGATAATAGAGGAAAGGTTCTCCTCCCTCAAAATAAATCGACTTTATGGTCCCAGATTTTTGTGCCTCATCGAGGATGTGCCGAATATCTGCGATAGTCATAACACCCTCAGCTTCAGGACTACTACATACAAAACAATGGTCACATTCATAGGTACATTGATAGGTCTGCAAGAGATGCAAGCTTGAAATCGTCATAGTATCACAACAGAAGCAAACCACAATTTAGCTCTTCGTATCTTATGTCATTCTTAAGAAGGAACTCAGTATAACTATGAAAGTTAATGTCGCAATAAAGTATCTGAAAAATAGACAAATAGGAAGGCTTACAAATGACAACTAAACCTTCAAAACTTGTTCGTCCTGAGATTCATTTTGATGCCATTCTAGCCTTGGTCGGGGTCCTTCTTGGATTTTTATTCATAGTTGTTATCTACATCCTCGAATATCCCCATGAATTTCTAACAACCTGGGGTGTACCTCTCTTAATGTTTCTCACTATATGCTACGCTATTGGGCTAACCAATATTGGCTCAATTGTTAGTCACGAAATGAATTTTTATTTAGCCAATAAGATGCTCGAGATTGATCCAGAAAAGTTTCCCTCAGCAAAATTTGCCACCCTTCAACAGAATGCCCAAAAAGCCCTACGACGAAGTCTCCAGACTTTTTTATATTTCATTTTAAGTTTTGGATTCTTTCTCATTAATCTAGCCTCCTTCACTGCGGCAAAACTCTTCTATTCATCATTTGTCCTCATCGAAAACACAATCTTACTGCTCTGGGGTCCAATAGCGCTCATAGTAATACGGTTATTAATCATGTTTCTAGTCCAACTAATCCTGATTGTTCCCTTCGACAAATTCCAAGGGAATCTCTGGGACTCTTATAAAACAATTGAAACGCATCTGGATTACAATAAAGGTATTGAAAACTGATGTTAAACGGGTTGCTATCATTGAGTGTTAAGGCGAATCGTCACCCAGCTATCTGAGATTCAAAAAAACTAGCAGATCGAATCAGTTTCTACTGGAGAAGGTGCACCAATCACAGAGGGACCATCATCGGAATCATGATATTCAAACTAGCTATAATTAGACTCTAGGCCAGCCAATATTAAGAAGAGCAGTAATATACACATTCGTATTTTGTACAAAAGCCTCGAAACCGGAGAAGTTAACACATAGTTCGAAAAGGAAACATCTTTAAATAAGGCTCAAACGGCCCTTTTCTTGTTAGCAAATAGGATTAGGCTTCGAATTATTACGAAATGCAACCTATCGTGCTAAAACATGCTCTTCCCCAGAATAATTTTCTAAGGAATAGCACGGTTGCGTGACACAGCCACCCCCTCAAATGAAGGCAATCGTTCCTCCAACCAGGTTCCGCTCCACTCCAGAAGTTATCTGCGCTTGGATGGGTTAATTCAGTGAGGACCAAACGAACGTCATCATGCAACTGACCAAAATCGAGGTGAACCAAATGGAAAAAGGGACTGTCAAATGGTTTGATTCTGACCGAAATTATGGCTTTATAGAACGAGAAAATGATGTCGACGTTTTTGTCCATGGCAGTGAGGTCCAAGGAGATAAAGCTCTCACCAAAGGCGACCATGTTTCTTTCGAGCTTAAAAAAGACAACGGGCGCCCCAAAGCTATCACGGTCACAATAAATTAAACCATCCAATCGCTCCGTGTATGGGCGTCTTCGATGCGTTGTGAACTTTTTTTCAATGCATGGCGAATTCAGACAGTGAAGCTGATTAGCTCCTAATCGCTGAGATAATAGTACATGAATGAAGATACCAAAAACGAAAAAGAAGAAAAACGAGTTATACAGGATTTACACCGCAGACCGCGATCCCGGAAGCATCGCGAAATTACCTTATTATCCGGTGAACGTGTAGGACGTACAGACATCGGGTGGAAACACTCCGATGAAAAGAAAGACTAAACATCTTAAATCCCCCACTCAGCACTTCAACGTATTTATGAATTTTTAAAATTGATTGGAAATAGAAAAACCACTGTAGTTCGGTCTACTCAATTAGATTGACTCGAAATTTTGGGTTCTTAATTTTTCATAACACTTCTTACGCTTTTCAGAAAAGATAATAAACTAGCGTGATCGAGCCCAAATATAGTAACTCTTGTTCCCGTTTCTTAACACAATGCCATTCATCTCCGAGGGTGATTCCGCTTATCTCAATACTGAAAATCTAGCGGAGCTTAGAAAACCACAATCCATTTCATTAAACGGACTGGCAGCACTTTATCTCACCAAAGACCATTCACAACCTACTTTCCCAGATGAAAAACCAAAAATTGTGGTCTTTCATTCTGGGGTATTCGGAATTGTCCGACAAAATAACTCCTTTACTCGAATCCCTATTCCCACCGAAGCAGATATCATAACTCTTATCCCACGTCGTGATATCTCGAAGATTCACACCACTTCTCGTACATTAGCCCAAATCTCAACCCGTCGATTCGTTTTAATCATCTACAACCCCTTCAAGGATCAACAAAAACGAAAGAAAGTTTCTCGCCTCATACAACGAACGCCCCTTATCCGAATAAAACCTGGCCTAGTTCTTGCTCCCCAAATTCGAGCTACCCGGTTTCGTCCATATCAAAAAAACCTATTACGACCTAGTGAATTTGTTCAAAAACTAGTTGAGCTAGGGGCATCTGTCTGGTACGCTTCCCGCCTCGAGCTCTCTCACAAACACTATGAAGAGCTTATTGAACAGCTCCTTCTTAGAACAATTAATGTTCGTGTACAACGAATAGTCACTGCATGTCGCCAGCTGTACACCAAATTACGAAACCGTACGAATGAAAACAAATCACTTACCGAGTTTAAACGCCGATTAACAAGAATCCGGCATCGTGCAAGACACCTAAGATGGCAAGCCCTCTTTTTCAAAAAGGAATTTGGTTTCGATTTTCAATTCAAAGCAGCGCGGGCTTACGCCGCGGTGAGTCGTGTCTACCAGCAATTAAAATTTTGTGACATCTAAAACCGAGTCAAATTATTCTGATTTTACTGTTTTAGTCATTTATTGGACCTCCGGGGTTAAAAAGGGAGATAATAAATCAATTATTAGAAAAAACAACCATTTAATATCTCTTTCACCAAATTAACGCCCTAAATGGAGTTATTTTTTCGTAGCAAATTTTGAAGTGCAACCTTTGTCTGGCATTGTAGTGCTGTGATTATCATGGCCAAGAAAAAGAGCACTGGAAAGAAAAAAACCAAAACCGCGACCACTAAGGGAAAGAAGAGCAAGAAATAACGCTCTAATTTCCTTACAGCACCTCAATCTCCGCGCACTTCCATATCTATACTAGCATTGATACTACCAAGATAGTCGTGCGGAGGATAACGCGAGAAATCAACGAATACCAACTACCGATAAAATATCAATGAGGAGAATCAGCATGATTAATCCCCCCTATGGGTATGCACCTGAAGACGAAGAGGAAGACGAAGAGGAAGAATGGGAAGACACCGATGACGACGATTGGTAACCCATTCTTCTCCTCTCCTTTTTTAATCCCAAACTGGATTTTTAAAAAAGTATTAATGCACTCCTTACTGTAAAGAGCCGAAACACGGTTTTAGTTGTGCAATATTGGGAGGATACGAATTCGTCAACCTTGAGCAACTTCTGATATTTCCATGTCAAACCAAATTACAGCTATCCAAACTCCTATCAGTTCTGAAATGAACTCGTGTGTTGAATTTTGTTTTTATCTTGTTTCAGGTATGTGTTGTTGAGGTAAATGGAGGGCAAATTCACAGATTTCATCGCCCTTTATAACCGATCTAATAACCTCGACTATTACGGGCTGATTTAATACAGCTTCCCAGAAGTTTCGAAAGTAACCTGCGCTGCAACCACAGAAAAGGGGATTAATTGGTTGATCTTCATCTTTCAAGGCTTCACGAATCCATGGATTATGGCAGTAATAGTATCGTCGTTTCCTTTTATCAGCTTCATGCAGAAACTGTTTTGTCAGATATGGAATTTTTGTAATTCTTATCAAGTTACCATCGCGAATTCCTGCCTCAATGGTCTGATCTTTTCTGACATAGGAAATTACTTCCTCGTCAATTTCTTGGGTAAAAAACAATGTGTTTTCCTGTTGATGATTTTCCAACGTTGTTATTAGGTTTTGGTGATGTTTTTTCAAGAATTCATCAATATCGTTTACTTGTTGATACAACTCTATCGGCTTTTCGTAAGATTGGGGGTATTTATTCCGTAACCCTACCTCAAAGAAGGCTTTTCCTGTCTCATAATCAACCATTGCCAGAAATCGCGTTGTTAATTTCTTAATAATGTCAACCTTTGCATGGGGGCGTATCCCCAATGGGGGGATATCAATCCCAGCAAAAACTTCATTCCGTAGCCTGTTACTAAACTCGCTAGTTAATCGCTTAGAAAAGTTTTCAATCATTTCGCGACCATCAAGAATCTCCAACGATGCAATAATTATTTCATGGTTCTTCTGATAATGACCAAATCTTAGAAGAGTCAGGTAATTTTCGAAACTATTCTTCTTTTTCGCAACTAACTTTTCTGAGAAAGTGTATAGATTATCATAGGCTACATTCTCTATGAGTTTATTTTGTGCAGCAAGAAATTTTCCAAACTCACTAATCAGATTAAGAGCCACGTTGGTCTGGTTTTCATCAAGATTTCGTTCGCTCAAAAAAGCCTTGAAGCCATTGAGGTTCATCTTTATCGTCTAATTTCTTGCTTAGGGTTGTCTAATATGATGTATGTATGCGGCAAAATCATGTGTAAAGCCGCTGTCCTCTTTTCATTCTAATTTATTGTTCTACCATCTGAGAGCGAAAATCCTATAGTAATAAAAAAGAAAATAGAACACTTTTAAGGACACACATTGTAAACCGCTACTACCCCGTCAGGGTGAATTTCTAAAGAAATATAGTGATTAGAATGTCTGATACTGCAAAAACATTAGTTCTCATTGGTGGAATACTTAACTTAATTGGAGCTCTCGCCTTCATAGGCTTCTTTGCTGTGGCATTAGGATGGATGTTGTTTGATCCGCTTCTAATGGTGTTTGCATTTATGGCGGGTGCAATATTCATAATTCCCGCAATTATCGGTCTGCTCTTTGGCTTACTACCTCTGATGTGGAGGAACGAACCAGGACGCCATCGTGTCGGACTCATAATCATTGGGATTTTGACTTTGTTCTCGATTGGCGGGATTTTAATTCTAATTGCCGGCATCATTGCCAAGGAAGAGAAAGCTTAGAAGAATCTCAGTGGTTCATTGGGGGAGCCTTACCCCCCTCCTTCTTTTTTCACTATTTTTGCCAATTTAGTGTTGGTACTCCACTGGCGTATTTACGATGATAATTTTTTTGTCTTACCAGTTCCTACTTTAGATTGTGTGATGTTATGCCAGTTGAACCCATTGATCATGTAGTGGATAATCTCGTGGGGTGTGCAATATCGTTGAGTGCTATTCCCAGTGTCACGGATTTAAACACGAAGTTAGCACTGCTCCAACAGATAAACAAGGAATACCATGCCCTAATGAATAAAATGGACTCGGGGAGTGTCTCAATTAACGACTTGGATGTTGCGGCACCTGCGGCTAAAGAAAAACTTCCTGCAGAGTTTCAACGCCGGGGTGATTTTGGCTTGAATCTAGAACTGTTTGAGCGGTTAAGTCAGGCGAGTCCTTCAAAGGTCGACCAGATCATTAATTATTTGAAACAGAAACGAACAATCGAAATCACTGCTTCGTTGACTTTCAAAGAACCTCCTGAGTAATTCAACAAGGGCCCCATTCTGCGTTCTCTGCTACAGACAATATCCAATTTGTAAGTGAACGTCTGCTGGAGTTAGAGGAGTTTATTTTAGTTCATCAGAATCCAATTTGATGATTAATAGAATTGTTTGATCACTACTGGTTTCCTAAACGAAACAAATCTTTGAAAGGACTTAGAGAACTCAGAGATTCATTCTTCTATGATAATTTTATTGTTTTTTTAATTTTTGCTAATTTTTTTGAGAATGATATAAAAACTTCATTTGTTACTCTGTGTTCTAGCACATTTCCTTCTGGAGTAGAAATTTGGTATGACTTCCGGATTCTCAAATTGGATCAAAGATAATCAACTAATCGTCTATTTTATTTTAGCTTGTGCAATCAGTTGGGTACTCGTCTTACCATTAATCGTCTCATCTTTAGGGCTTCTGTCCTTCTTAATTCCAGAAACTTGACATATACTTGGAGCTTTTGGACCGGTTATTGCCGCGTTTATTGTCATTGGTATTGCCAGTGGAAGACCTGGAATTGCTGAGTTCCTTAAGCGATGGGTGAAATGGCGCGTGGGCATTGTCTGGATTCTTATTTCGGTGTTCAGTCCATTTGTCCTCCTGGTTCTTGGTTCAATTATTATGGTCTTGCTTGGGAATCCATGGCCAGATTTTTCTTTGGTAATCTCAGCAGGATTTCTCGATTACCTTTGGGTTGTGAACTCTCTTCTTACTGGAATTGTTTATGGAATCGGTGAAGAACCAGGGTGGCGAGGCTTTGCCTTACCACGACTACAATCTAAATGGAGTGCAATTAAGGCAACTTTCGTTCTTTACGTGATTTGGGCTCTTTGGCATGTTCCGTTCTTTGCTTATCGTTATAGTATCATGGAATTTCCCTTATGGGCTTTCAGTTTATTCTTCGGAGCACTCTGGTTAACTTTCCTTTACAATAGTACTAACGGAAGCATTCTTATGGTCATAATTTGGCATTCTCTTTGGAATGTCGTGGATGCAATAATCAAGATAACGACTTTTACACTCTATCCCTTTCTTTATGCTCTATTTTGGATCCTCGTAATTGTTGTCGTGATAATATGGAAACCTGGAAAACTTTCCACGCGGGGGAAAGAAACTATTAGTCAATTTTAGTCATTTTGGCTTTCACGGCTTCGATTAACCCGACGGGTCCAGTCATCATGACATCGCCACCTGGGGCTGCCGAATGGATGGGAAAATTGACCTTGGTAAAACGATTTCTGTTAGGACCCGTGGCCACTACCTTTTCGATTTTTCTAAAGGTTGGAGGTTGTCGCAGAAAGAATAATCCATGTCCATGATCTTCGAAGACATCGGTGTTGTTGATTTTTCCATCAGCAAAATCCATTAGCAGTTTTTCAACCTTTTTGGGGTTCAAAAGTCTGGTATGGTGTTCTAGCAATCCGATAATTTGACTTTTTTCGATGATTGCAGCCATGGTATGACCATTTCCAAAATTCACCGCTAGAACACGATTTATGGATTTTATAAGGGGATCTTGTAAAGATCCAAGAATTGCAGCTGATGCTGTATCCATTACTAAAACTTGAATTCCAGGAAGCTGCTTTTTTACTGCAATAACCGCTGATTTCATTCTTAAGAAATGAGAAGGAACTTCGTGACCCCAATAGGCTAGATTTTCTGGATGCGGATTGGTCTGAAGTTGTGTTTTCATCTGCTGAATCCGAAATTTGCGGTTGCTGGTATGGAGCGAAGCTACACCATGATCTTGGACGGCAATAGCTATGACATCTGCATCAAAGATCGTCTCGTCAAAATTGTTTAGAAACTTCTCGAGTTCTAACAGGTTGACCTCTCCGATTGTTAAGGTTTCTCCGCTAAACTGGCTTGGGAAGTTATCGTGTGCGATTTCGACTCCCAATTCCTTTACTTCGTCGAGATTGTTCCGGATGCTATAAGCTGCCTGATCTGTCATTATCACTCGAAGACCGGTCTTTAAGTGCTTTTTTACCGCAGAGGCCAACGTATGTCCACCGATAATATCTCCCTGAATGAATAGATCCTTCTTTCGTTTAGTGACGGCGCGAACCTTTGCAGCAACGATTTGGGCTGGTGACGGTAACACGAGTTTAATACAATTTTCAATACTCACTTTTCTATCGTCAAAGAGAAGAATATCAACAGTGCCTGCTCCAATATCTAAAGCAAGAATTTTCAATGTGAAAAGCCAGCCTACTTTTGTTTAATTTTCTTTATAACCTGAATGTCTGAAATTCGAGTAGTTGGATATTGTCCCTTAGTATCTTTCTCGAGATATTTTGTCATATCCCAGATATTGGTAAGCGCTGCACATACTGAGATCAAGGCTTCCATTTCAACGCCCGTTTTTGCGATAGCTTTGACTGTGACTGTCACTTCGACGTAATCATCCATCAATTTAAATTCTGTAACAACATCGGTAAGAGGAATTTGGTGGCAAAGCGGAATTAAAATTGGAGTATTTTTCGCTGCTAGTAGGCTTGCAAACTGGGCTACTTGAAGTGGGTCACCTTTCTTGATCGAATTGTTTTGAATGTGATTAATGGTTTCAGGGTGTAAATAGATACGCCCTCGTGCTATTGCTATGCGGGTTAGATCTTCTTTGTTGGAGATATCAACCATGCGCGTCATGAATTTCACCTGTTATTGGTGTCTTTGGCTGTGAGAATAAACATATTTTCTATTGGGAATTATTTTTCAGGATAATATGGTCTGCGGTGAGTCAAAGCCTTTGCTAAATCGGCGTCGACTCGATTAGGACTAATAGGTACGAGATTATCTTCGCGCATTAAACAGGGCTTAAATTTTCCATCACATGTCACGCGGAGCTTATTGCATTGTTGGCAAAATGCTGGGTTATGGAGGCTTCGAACGACTTCCACCGTGACTCCGGAAAGGACATACTGTTTTCGGCTCTGCATTGATCGCACAACAACATGGTTTGCCCGTGTTTCTAGCCATCGCTCTATGGGTTCCATATCAACATGATGGGCATTGAAGAAGTTCTGCTCAATGGGAATCAGTTCAATCAGTTGAAGAATACATCCATTGGTCTGGGCAAAGTCAATCATTCGCGGAATTTCCTGGTCGTTAATCCCTCGAAGTATTACCATATTGAGCTTAATGGGAGTTAATTGAGCAGCAGTTGCCGCTTGTAGACCCGCCGATATTGTATCGACGTTTTTTGGGAGTTGTGGACCTGATAAGGAATCACAGCCAATATTGACGCGGTTTAGACCCGCCTGTTTTAATGAGCTCGCTAGTTCAGCAAGGCGATAACCATTAGTGGTCATTGAAATTTCTTTGGTTCCTGGTGTGTTAGCGATTAGCCGGACAATATCAATGATATCTGGACGAAGAAGTGGTTCACCACCTGTAATTTTAAAATTAAATACCCCATGCCGTGCTGCCACTTCTGTTATTTTTCTGATGAGTTCCAAAGGCATATCCGGGTTTGTAGTCAAATGGCCTTCTTTGTGGCAATAGGGGCAGGATAGATTGCATTTTGAAGTCACTGATATTCGAAAATGAGTGATGCATCGACCATATTGGTCCACTAGGTGCTTTTTTGAATCTTGAGACTGAGAAACTTGGATACTCAGTTTGAACTCCTCCGTACTATGCGTATTTGATCACCCACACGAACAGGTCCTCCCTTTAACACACGAGCGAAGATCCCTTCATCAGGCATAACGCATTTTCCAGTAGAACGCCCAATGGCACACGGTGAGTGACACTCTTTACCAATTTGCGTAATTTCTAATAGCGTTGGTCCGATCTGTAATAATGTGCCAAGAGGTAACTCATAGAGGGTAATTCCTTCTGTTGTGAGATTTTCACCGAAGCCTCCAAAAGGAATTTTAATGCCCTGTTGGCGCATCTTTTCAATGCTTTCAACGCCCAACAATGAAACTTCGCGAATTCCAGAAGCGCCATGCGCATCATTTTGTATTCCGAAATCTTCGATTAAGGTAGCTTGGTGAATATCCGTTTTGGGGGTACCACGCTTTTCACTAACGCATACTGCGCGAATTATACCGGTCTGCATGTGGTTATCCATCCTTAAAATAGGGTCACAGTCACCTCAGTTCCTCGAGGCAAAACCTCGATGTTTTCATCAATCTCAAGAAATCCGTCCGCTAAGGCCAAAGATGTGATTGCACTGGAGCCTTTCATCACAGGGAACACATGGATTCCATCATCGTGCTTCTCTATTTTGACGGGAAGAAATTCATATCGTCCAATCGTGCTTACCACTTTGGTATCCAATTTTCCGTAAATATGACGTTTGGGGATTTCGGCATTAAGCATTGCAAATAACGCGGGTCGTACAATGATATAATAAATGGAAAGCGCCGACATTGGATGACCTGGAAGACCGAAGAACAATTTATTGCTAATTTTCCCAATTGTGGTGGGTTTGCCAGGTTTCACAGCAATACCGTGAACCAAAACTTCGCCTAGTTCCTTCGTGACTTCAAGGATACAGTCTTCTGCTCCAAGAGATGATCCACCGGAGGTAATTACTACATCGCAGGTTTGAAAACCTTTGTTAATGGTTTGAGCAATCGATTCTGGGTCATCTGATGTGAGACCAAAGTCGGTAACTTGAAATCCATCATTGATGAGCGCATCGATAATGGCCCGTCGGTTGATATCAAAAATCTTGCCTATTTCTGGAGTCATACCAGGTTCCTGAATTTCGTTACCTGTAGAAAAAACCCCTATTTTCACACGTTTTCGCACAGGAACTTCAGTAATCCCCAAGGCTGAAAGAACCCCTGTGTGACGGGGTGTTAGTAATAATCCTTGTTTGAGAATTACATTATCTTTCTTTATATCTGATCCAATGAGAATTACATTTTCTTGTGGAGCCACACTTTTGAAGAAAGTTACTATGTCTTGATCGCGTTCGGTATATTCGATCATAACGACAGCATCAGCCCCCTCGGGTAATGGTGCTCCTGTTGCAATCTCCGCACACTCTGTTTTGGCTATCTGTTTTCGAGGTGTCTGTCCTGCACGAATGCTGTCGACGTTACGCAGTTGTTTTGGTGTTGTATTGGAAGTCCCAAAAAGGCTCTCAGCAACAACTGCATACCCATCCATCGCGGATTTTCGAAAATGTGGCACATCGATTGGAGCAGTAACATCTCGGCTTATAATCCGACCATTAGCTCGTGTTAGAGGAACTTGTTCTTCATCAATTGAAGTTATGACCGATTGAACAACTGATAAAGCGCTTGTTAATGAAACCAGCTTCCCAAATCCCTGTTTTGTCATTATTTTTGCAATACCCCTATTCATGTGCATGTTTCAAGATATGCCCAATTTCTGGACTGATAATTTGTTCAACAGCTAATTTGCAAGCATGTGGACTTCCTGGGATACAAAAAATTGCTTTGTTATCTATCAACCCCGCTGTAGCCCTTGAAAGTATTGTCGCAGCTCCAATTGCCTCATAGGTGAGCATACTAAATAGGGTTGAGAAAGCTCTCAATTCTTTCCTAAATCGGGGAACGACTGTTTCGATGGTGATATCGTTGGTGGTTAATCCAGTGCCACCTGAAAAAATTACAGCATCAATACTCTGTGATGTAATCACTTCTTCGAGAGTATGAGTGATAGCATTGACATCATCTGGAATAAATTTCAATTCCTTTACTTTATGACCGAAATCCAGTAGGCTTTTAACCAAAAGAGCCCCGCTTTCATCGTCAGCTGGCACCTTTGATTTTGAAGTTGATACAACTACAACAAGGAACGTTGCACTCTTGGGTGCCACAGCATGATGCGCAGTCGATGAGATGGATTCTTTTTGTTTTTCGGACAATTACTTATTGCCCCTTTACAATCTTCTGTAAATAAAGCATTTAGATATGAACAGCTATGCATATTTATCACTTATTGATTTATAGTTTCTCATTATTGGGTTAGTCATTTACTTGCTAACTATTAAGGCAAAAAATCAAATTGAGACTTGTCCTTAATCTTCTTTGAGTATCATAACTTCAGTTGCTTTCACAACCGCCTCAACCTTGTCGCCAACATCTAGGTTAAGTTCATCAAGGGCTTTTCGTCTAATCACAGCAGTGGCTGTAGCCAAATCTTCAACACGAAGAAAAACTTTACAAACAACTGCTCCTTTTTCCACCTTCTCCACTCGAACGGGTAACTTGTTTCGGGCACTCAACTTCATGTTCTCTTAATCCTCGTTTTGTTTTTCAACCATGACTTCGGTGGCTTTGATCACTGCGGATAAGTGTAGTCCTTCTTCGATTTGGAGACTATCGACTGACTCACGTGTAATAATTGCTACCAACGGTAAGCCCTTGGGAATAGCGATTTTGATTGCCGCTACTTCTTGATCCGCAGTAATGGATTCGATATGACCGGGTAATCGATTCGTTGTTCGGGCTTCGAGACCATATGCTTCCCAAAGTTCAGGATTTTGCAAGGAAAATCGTACGAATTCATCAAAACGTGTATATTGTCGGAGTAATTTTCGACCTAATGGAGTCAGTATCATGCTTCCACCACCCTCAGCTCCCCCTTTATGTCGAATAACTATTGGCTTGCCGAGAACACGTTCAATTCGTCGTAAATACCCCCAAGCGTATCGATAGGACATACCAATGGCTTTCACCGCTTTAGTCAGGGCTCCATGGCGAGCAATTGAAGCTAATAGTGCTGCACCACCAGTTCCCAAAATGGGTTTCCCTTCCGACTCTAACCAGATTTTCGCTGCGGGAATTGGTTCATTTGATGGCAGTTTATTTTCACAACCCCTTTTATGATATTCAATCGATCTGGTCTAATAAACACGAACTGAAGATGCTTTGAAAGTCACATGGACTTGGTCACCGAGGTTTATGCTGAGTTGATTTAATGAAGCAGTTGTAATTTGTGCTGTGAGTTCAACCCCTACATCGATGGTCAACATAGCTGTTGAAGGATGTTGCTGAATGTGTGTTATTCGCCCCTGTAAAACGTTCTTTGCGCTGGAGAGAATCTGGTGAGTGGAGACTATAATATCTTCGGGGGGAATCATAATTGTTAACACTCCTTCACGATTCGAGATGGCTTCGATACTCACACTGTCCGTCAATCGGATGTTGACGAGTTGGCCACCAAAAGTTTTTGGACCAATAGCCTGTGCTACGCCTTTGAATGTATTTACTGATTGGTTTGAACTTAATAGGCCTTCGAGTTCGGTTCGAAAAATTTCTCTCACATAACCGATCCGCTCGATATGACCATATTGTACTAAAGCTGCTCTGTCAGCAAGTAACTCCGTCTGAAGCATGTTATGTGTCACTACGATAATCGTCGTGTTTTTCTCCTTATTCAAATAGCGCAATGTGCTTTCGATGATCTTTGTATTCTCGGGATCGAGATAAGCAGTGGGTTCATCTAGTAATATCATTTCAGTATCAAGTGCCACAGCCATTGCCAGGGAAGTTCTTCGTTGTTCACCTCCAGAGAGTTGTCGAGCGAACCGGTTTTGCAGGTGATTCAACTCGACTAGTTCTAAAGCTGCTTCGACTCGACGTCGTACTTCAGCCTCCTTTACATTACGTATCCGAAGACCATAGGCTATGTTTTTGAATACTGTTGTGCCAAACAAGACTGGTTTTTGAAAAACTAACGGGGCTTGCGTTCGGACTTGGTGCCGTAGAGAATCTGTTACTAGGGTACCACGATACCAAAGTTCTCCTTCTGTAGGTTTGAGAAGGCCTGCAATCACTTTCAGTATCGTAGTTTTACCTGCACCATTTGGACCGATTAGAACAAACAGCTCTCCTGCAGTAATTGTTAAGTTGATATTTTCGATGGCTCGCACTGACTCAAAGTCCACTGTCACATTCCTTAACTCAACTATTCCCATAGCCACCACTGAAAACGCTTCTTTAACACACTCAATAGGGCATTGACCGACAGAATCAGAGCTATGAGAATCGCAGTCAATCCCAGACTCAGCGCAATTTCTCCCCTCGCAGTTTCTAATGCGATTGTGGTAGTAATGACTCGGGTCAGACCCCTTATATTTCCTCCAATCATCAGTGCCACCCCGAGCTCAGCAATTGCTCGACTGAAACTCGCCGAGATTGCAAGAAAGATTCCCCCAATGGATTCACGCAACGAACAGAAAGCGGCCGCTTGTTCATTTGCACCTAGTGTTAGGGCTAGTTCTCGGATGGAGGGATCGACGTTCATAATGGTCTCTGTCGTAATGCTAATCATGATGGGTAAGACTAGAATAGATTGTCCAATGATGATGGCTTGGGGAGTATATAACAAATCGAAAAACCCTAAGGGCCCAAGATTCGAAAAGGTGAGATAGAGAATCAAGCCTAAAGCCACGGTAGGAATACCCATAAGGGAGTTAAAAACGCCAATAAGAACCGGTCTACCTTTGAACTGTTTTATTCCCAAAATGAGCCCAATGGGAAGTCCTATGATTGCGGCGATAAGTGCCGCAAAACCAGAAATGAAAAGCGATTGAAGTGTAATTTGAATTAATTCGATATGCCACGCCATTTCAGTTACCTCACCCGGTCCTGCTCTTCATATGAGCTAAAGTCACCCATCAGCCATTGAGGGGGACACTCATATAGTAAACCTCCTGCTTCAAAGAAGGCATAGTTCCTTATCCAAGTAAAGATTTCAACTGGCATTTGAGATTGCAGGATCTGAACCGCAGGAAAAAATAGGGGGTTCGCGTACTCAGAGAAACCATATTCTCCAATCAATTGTTGTGCATTTTCACCTACAAGCCATTGGATGAATTCCATCGCAAGTTCGAATTTCACACTGGAAACGGTAATTGGATTCACAGCAATAGCGCTATAGACGTTTAATAATGCCTCTCCCTCGGAAACCTGTTGGGCTAGACGGATTAAGCCCTCAGAAAAATACTTGAGATATGTGCCAATGTCTGATAATGTATAGAAATTGCGTTCATCTGCAAGTCGTAGGGTTGCTCCCATACCAGTGCCTGAAGAGACAAACCACGGCTCTTCTCGGATAAGTGCGTAATCCAATCCCGCTGCTGCCCAAAGAGCGATTTCCTTAGCATTAGTGCCAGACAAATCATTTCGAGAAACCCAGAGCCCAATATTATTGGCATGACCATATTCATATAGTCGCTGAAAGGCTTCGATCGGATCTGTCTGGTATATCTCAGCGGGATCATCAGGAGGTCCTACGATAGTGAAGAAGTTATAGGCAAAAATCCGTCGATTGACACCATATCCCGCCTCCATGAACCCGAGTTCCTGTGAAGGGGAGTGGACCAGTATCAGATCAGCATCCCCGTTCTTTGCGTGGGTAATTGCAATGCCAGTACCCGCTGAGATAAACTTCAACAGGACCTCCGGGTGGACGTGCTCATATCGTTCCTTTATTAGATCCAGCAACCCCGTATCATATAGGCTAGTAGTCGTTGACACTACTAAATCTCTTTTAATCTGATATTGGCCCAAATAGAAGAGGGTGACTAGGCTAGTAGGGATTATCACAAGAATTGTTAATGTTATAAGAATCTGCGTTTCTCTTCGCAACTAATCACCGATATGAACAGACAAACATAACGGCTAACAAAGATAATGCTATTTTACTTTTTCGCCATACCAGAAAAAATCACCCCAAAACTGAATTGGTACCCTTTCAGAAAAACTCGCACTC
>CAYFXY010000011.1:23654-27443 GCA_964347205.1 uncultured archaeon | reverse complement strand
TCCATAAAATGCAATCAAAAAACGAGGCACATAGAAGTCTAGAGAAACCTTATACTATCCGGCTCATCCGCATGTTGATAGCCCAAGATACAGAATGGAAGTATTTCTGAATATTCCAATTTAGCTTCCCCAAAAACACGTATTATCAAATGGGCCTTGCTCCAGCTATATGCAAAAAGCTACTATAGCATTTTTATCTATTACGATTTATATTTTAGTATGAATATATACTCCAAGCCATTTTGCGACTCATCAAAAAGATAATTTTTTGTTGAGCGTCAAATGCTATCCATTGTATGGCACTGAGGGAACATCAATCTGTTCCCTCATCTGCCTCATTTCACATTACCATTTTCTATTTCATTCGACAAGCTCTACTATTTCAGTTTATGTGCATTAACGCTGCAAAAGAGCAGAAATTTCACTTACTCAGCTAGAATCGTTGTTTTCGTTCCATGTTGGATAGCTTGATCCACGAGTCGATTAAGGTCAAGCTTAAGTTCATCCTTGCACACAACATCTAAATCGGCTTGAATAGTTGGTCTTTTTGGAACCGCAGTGCAACAATGTCCTGGAAGAATAGATATTTCAAAGGTTCCAATCTGCCTTGCAATTTGGACAATCTCCTCTTTATCAAATCCAATTAGTGGGCGTAGGATTGGCACGGTAACTGCTTTTGTCTCTGTTACAAGATTTTGGAGGGTCTGACTAGCGACTTGCCCCAATGACTCCCCTGTTACAATCCCCAACGCCTTTTCTTTCACAGCAATCTTTTCTGCTAATCGATACATCATCCGACGGCATAGCACACATGTATAATTTCGTTGACACCGAGCAATGATTTCAGAGAGTCCAGGACCGTGAGGAATCTCATAGAATATTAAAGGTGTTCCCAGCATCCTACTCAATCGGTCACCTAAAAGTTTCACTTTCTTTTGTATCGCATCAGTGGAAAATGGCCAATTGTTGAAGTTTACAAGGATTGGAAACAACCCTCGTTGGGCCATGAGATGGGCGGCAACAATTGAGTCAATTCCTCCCGAAATCAAGCAAACAACCTTTGAAACTTTAGCTTCATTTTCTGGCATTCTATTTTACCTTCTCAAATTCAAGTTTTAGGAAGGGTAAAAAGTCTTCGAACACAAAAAGATCAGCGCTCTTAGACATGAAAAAGTCGATGGCATCCCTATCCAAATTAAGTACATGAGTCGCTAGGGGGCTATTATATCAACTATTTTTGTTGTTGATACCATGTTTTTGTCTAATCCTAAATCATTCGGCTTAAGACCCAGTGTTAACCCGAGAAGCTGGGTGAAGTACAATATAGGCATTTTAAATTGAAGATTATGTGCAGACCGAATATCCTTTTGTTTAAGATCCAGATTGAACTGACAGAATGGACAGGTCGTCGCAATACATTGGGCACCAACTTCTTCAGCTTTTACAAGTAGGTTACTGGTCAATTTGTGGGCGGCTTCTTCTTGGAACAGAATAAGTGAACCACCGCAACACTGCGCTTTGTAACTGTGAAACGGAACGCATTCTCCTCCTATCACCTTGATTAGCTGATCTAACGTCTGTGGATTTTCTGGACTATCAAATTTGCATATATTCGAAGGTTTTACGAGCATGCAACCATAATAGGGTGCAATCTTCAACCCGGTTCCCGGATTCTCTACTCGGTCCTTAATTTTGTCTAAACCGAGGTCATTGACGATAACATCTAGCGGATGTTTGACTTCAACACTTCCACCATATTCAAATCCGATGGTTTCGAGCACCTTGTTTATCTTATTCTTGAGTTTCTTATTCTCTTTCAATTGTTCATTAGCCTTAGCCTGAAAGTGGAAGCAACCTGCACAAGGCGCTAATATATCCATGCTTTCTCTTTCCGCTATGGCAAGATTTCTAGCTGGGAGAGCTACCGCTAATAGATGATCGATAGAATGTGCTGCGGTAGCTCCACAACAGTTCCAATCTTCGAGTTCTACCAGCTCAATTCCCAAAGCTTCACTGACTGCTTTAATTGACATGTCATACTCTTTTGCGGTTGCGTTAAGAGAACAACCAGGATAATATGCGAATTTCATCACTTATCACCTTCCTCCAATTCCTCGACAGCCCTGAATATGGATAATAGCTGGTCTTTTGCTGCTATCTTTTCTGCTGACAGTTTGAGTTTTCCCTTTCGGAACAAGCTCAACCCGAAAGGAATCTCCTTGAGCAATTTTGGCAGACCTCCCGCTTTTCGGGCAAAGGTCAAAAATAATCCTGTTTCGTGAACCCGTCCATACTTCTCGATGTTCTTAATCATGGTTTTATAGAAAATGGGAGCTTCCTTGACCTTTGTGTCAATGCCCTCTCGAATAGCTATCGACTTTAACGCTCCCATTACTTCAGGGAGTTCTACTTCTCGAGGACATCGACTGATGCATGTGCTACATGAAGAGCATAACCATATTGTTGAGCTTGCCAGAACCTGTTCTCTTAAGCCCAGTTGAACCATTCGTAATAATTGTCTTGGTGTATAATCCATGACAAAGCTGACCGGACATCCACCGGAACACGTTCCGCATTGATAGCACGCTTCAATGTTTTTCCCACCCGCTTCTCGAACTTCATTTATGAAGTTCAAATCGCATTCTTCTAGGCGTATGGCATCTTTACCTGTGCTCACAGAATTCATTTTTTTCACCCATTCTCTTTCTTCAAAACCTCTGTGTACCTTTCTTCAAAGATCGCACTAATTTGTGCGAGAATTTGTTCATCCTTGAAGTAGGGCATCTGTATGGCACTTACAGGGCAGCTAGCGGCGCAGATACCACAGCCTTTACAGATGGCCTCCACTACATTTGCCTTCCCGTCTACATATTCCAACGCCCCAAAGGGACAAAGTCGATTACAAAGCTCGCAGCCAATGCATTGTTCTCTGTCGACCTCAGCTGTGATTGGCTCGGTTTCTATAAACTTCTTTGAGATTAAGGAACAAGCTTTAGAGGCTGCTCCGGAGGCTTGCGCTATGATAGTTGGCAGTTCCTTTGGACCTTGACATTGACCACAAAGGTATATTCCTTCTTGTGTAAATTCCGAGGGTCGCAGTTTTGCGTGGGCTTCCATGAAGAAGCCAATTGGGCTGCGTGAGACCTTGAGAATTTGCTGCAACTCGTCTGTGCCTTCAGAAGGGATGTGTGGCGTTGTTAGGACAATCTTATCTGCAGGAAATTCTACCCAATTACCCAACATTGCATCATAAGTTGTTACCACAAGTTTTCCGTTCTGTTCCTTAACTTTAGGAGGGCGGTCTTCAAGATACCTGAAATATTTAATCCCGAATTTTTCCTGTGATTCTCGATAATATTCCTCATATTTTCCAAAGCTCATCATATCTCGGTATAAAATGGATATATCCGCCTTGGAGTTCTGTTTCTTTAGTGTGATTGCGTTTTTGATTGTTTCAATACAACACAATCTTGAACAATCTGTGTGAGTTTCATCTCTAGCTCCGACACACTGAATCATCACAATTTTGTTATTTTTAAACGAGTTCTCTTGTAATTTTTTCTCCAGTTCGTAAAGCGTCATGACATTTTCATTAATGCCATACAAGTACTTACCATGCGGTTTAAGCACTTGGCTTCCCGATGCGAGAACAATTGCACCTGTTTTTACCTTCTTATCCTTCCCATCCTGGGATATAGTGACTTTGAAATTTCCTGCGAAACCATTAACTTCTGTGACAGTTGAATTAAGATATCTATGAATGAAGGGTGACTTATTGACTTCCTCAAT
>CAYFXY010000011.1:9832-23644 GCA_964347205.1 uncultured archaeon | reverse complement strand
AAGATCTCTTCTGAATTCTTGATATCGGGGAGAATAGAATTTAATTCCTTCAGTGAACCTCCGAACTTTTTTTCTTTTTCAATAAGATGGACATGAAATTGTTGGTTGGCAATATCAATCGCGGCTGTTAGCCCAGCAATGCCCCCTCCAATGACTACTGCAGAAGGTTCTAGGCTCACTTTCCCTATTTCTCGGCGCTCTAGCAGTCGTGCTTTTCCAACTGCCATGCCTATGATTTCTTTCGCCTTTTCGGTGGCTGCCTTTGGGTCAAAGGGATGTACCCATGAGCAATGTTCTCGAATGTTAGCCATTGTGAACAGATAAGGGTTCAACCCAGCAGCTTCACAAACGCTTTTGAATAATGGTTCGTGCATTCTAGGTGAACAGGACGCAACAACGAGCCTGTTTAGATTCTGTTCACTAATTATGTTCTTGATTTCTTCTTGTGCATCACCAGAACAGGTGTAGGTCATGTTATTAGCGTAGATGACATTCGGCAGGGTCTTTGCATATTCAACAGTAGCTTGGACATCTACTACGCTTGCGATATTCAATCCACAATGGCAGACAAAGACGCCAATTCTCGGTTCCCCTGAAATATCCTTCTCGGGAACTTGGGGGAGGTCCTCCGTCAATGAGTGTCTAGCATCACTTAGAAGTTGTTCACATTGAGAAGCTGCTCCAGAAGCATAAGCCAAAGTGTCTGGGATGTCTTTGGGGCCTTGGCATGTTCCTGCAATAAAAATTCCAGGTTTGGAGGTTTCACAAGGATTTTGCATTGATTTTTCTTTTAAAAATCCATAGTCATCTAGGTCAATACCCAAAATTTTGGCTAAGTCCCCGGTCCCCGAAGAGGGTTTTATGGCGGGATGAAGAACCACCATATCTACTTCCAATCGGTCAGGTTTTGCCGTGGTGGTATTTTCATAATGGAGCGTAAGTTGCCGGGTTTTTGGGTCTTCGGTGACTTGAGAGACTTTTCCGCATATGTATTCAACCCCATAGTCATCTTTGGCTCGGTTAACATAATCTTGGAATCCCTTGCCATATGCGCGAATGTCCATATAGAAAATGTATGTTTTTAATTCGTGGAGGTGTTCCTTTGCTACAATAGCTTCTTTGGTTGATGCCATACAACAGACTTGGGAACAGTATGGGAAATATCTTTGATCTCTTGAACCAATGCACTGAATGAAAGCGAGTTTTTGGACTTCCTTGTTATCTGATGGTCTAATGATGGCGCCTCCAGTGGGTCCTGCAGGTGATAGGAGCCTTTCAAATTGTAAATTCGTTAACACATTTGGGAAAAGTCGATAGCCATATTCTTGTAATGCAGAAGGGTCAAATAAGTCATAACCTATAGAAGCAATGATTGCGCCCACGTTGAGTGTCAAGATTTCGTCTTGTTGCTGATGACTGATAGCGTTGGCTTCGCACATTTTTTCACATTCAAGGCATTCACAACATCCTCCACAAGCTAGACATCTTTTTGCTTCAGCGGTTGCCTTTTCAGTATTGTAACCCAACTCGACTTCTTTGAAACTACCAATTCTTTGGTCGAGTGGAAGCATAGGCATTGCTTGACGTTGTTTTTTCTCAACGTCTTCTTTGGGTATATCTTCGATTCGACGTTTCTCTTCCTTTCTCACCTGGTCGAAATCTTTTCCTTGCAGATATCGATCAATTGAATTTGCTGCTTTTTTTCCAGCTGCAATTGCTTCAATTACTGTTGCAGGACCTGATACGACATCTCCGGCTGCAAAAATGTGAGGTTTACTCGTTTGGAATGTGAGCGGGTCAACTTTGATTTTCTAATGCCCTTAGGTAGGAACGAGAGTTCGGGAGTTTCACCAATGGCGATTAAAAGAGTGTCAAAGTCCATGAGGAACTCTGATTTCCCGATAGGTATGGGTCTTCTTCTCCCAGTTTCATCAGGCGACCCGAGTTTCATCCGTATACATTCTATTGCCCTGATGCGCTCCTCTTTGCCCTTGATGGCTTTAGGAGAGACGAGGAAATGGATCTTTACTCCTTCCTTTTCTCCCTGTCCGATTTCTTCATGGTTCGCAGGCATTTCTTGTCGGGTCCGGCGGTATAAGATATGAACTTCTTTGGATCCGAGTCGGAGGGCGGTCCTAGCTGCATCTATCGCAACGTTACCACCACCGATTACTGCTACTTTATCTCCACATTCAACCGTGGTTCCTAGGTTCACTTCTTTTAGGAAATCCAGAGCATAATTTACGCCTTTCAGGTCTTCTCCCTTGATATTCAACTTCCTGCTTTGTTGTGCTCCAACAGCAATGAAGACTGCCTTGTATCCCTTTTGCATTAGATCCCTGATGGTGAGATTTTCTCCGAAGGTAGTATTCGTAACAAATTCTATGCCTAGTGCTTCTAAATATTTGATTTCATTGTCAAGGACATCTTTGGGTAGCCGATATTCTGGTATTCCTGCTCTTAACATCCCACCTACTTCAGGTAATGTCTCAAACACAGTGACGGGATAACCTTTTTTGACCAGTTCATAGCCGGTTGTGATTCCAGTGGGTCCTGAGCCAATGATGGCTACTTTCTCTTCATATTTCTTGGGAATGGGTGCAACCTGCTCTTTCTGTTCTTGGCCATGTGCGTCAGCAACAAAGCGCTTAATTGCATTGATTGCCAATGGTTGGTCAACTTTGCCCCGTTCGCATTTTGCTTCACATGGACGGAAACAAACCCGCCCACAAACCGATGGAAGGGGGAGGTCTTTCCTTATCAGTTCGAGAGCTTCCTTAAACTTGCCTGCTGCGACGAGGTTCACATAGCCTTGCACATTCACGTCTGCAGGGCAAGTAGCCTGGCATGGCGGGAGGCCTCTCTTTTCGATAATAAAGGCATTGGGAATAGCCTGTGGAAAAAGCCGATAAATCGCATTTCTTTTCTTTAAACCTAGATTAAAATCATCATTTACTTTTACAGGACAGACCTTTGAACATTCTTCACAACCAGTGCATTTTGCTAAATCCACAAATCTTGCCCGTTTTTTCAGCTGTACTGTGAAATTTCCAGCTTTCCCATTAATTTCCTGAAGCTCCGAGTTGGTAATCAGTTCGATATTTGGGTGTCTTCCTGCTTCAACCATCTTAGGCGCCATAATGCAAGTAGCACAGTCATTGGTTGGGAATGTCTTGTCTAGCTGAGCCATTCGTCCCCCTATACTTGGTGCCTTCTCAAGAAGATACACTTTGAATCCCGATTCTGCAAGGTCAAGGCTTGATTGAATCCCTGCGATTCCTCCGCCAATAACCAGAACGGATCCAACTTTTTTCAAAGTGCATATTCACCTGCATGATTAAAAGGCTTCAAGTTTTATACGGGCTTGGACCTACTTTTTTCAGTTCCTCGACCATTGTTTTTACAACATGAGCAAATTTCTCTCCCTCGGAGCCAGAGATTCTTTCAAATCGGAACCGCTCCGGCTCGAGACCAAAGTCTTCCATCATCAACTCAATCGCTTCTACTCGTTGTTGTGCTCTTATGTTTCCTTCAGAATAATGGCAGTCACCATCGTGACAACCACATAACAATACGCCATCTGCTCCCTTTGTAAGGGCGTCCATAATGTGATTCGGGTGAACCATACCGCTACACATTACACGGACTACCCGGATATTTGGTGGATACTGAATTCTAGCCGTTCCTGCTAAGTCATGGCCAGCATAGGCACACCAGTTGCAACAGATTCCAACAACGACTGGTTCATATTCCTCTGTCGTCAAGTTCAATTACTCCATGAGTGGTCCAAGTTTTTTCAGCTCCGCTGTCATGTTCTCGATTACCGAAGCGAATTTCTTGCCTTCGGAGGCAGAAACATATTCCAGCCTTAGTCGTTCAGGCGCAATGCCCACGACTGAGAGAGCATTTTTGATAAACATAATCCGTTTTTCCGCTACCAGATTCCCTTTCACATAGTGGCAGTCTCCTAGATGGCAGCCTACTACTAGAACGCCATCAGCGCCTTTTTCAAAACTTTGAAGAATTATAATTGGATCGACTCGTCCGCTGCACATAACTCGGATAATGCGGACATTCGGTGGATACTGGATTCTTGAAGTTCCAGCTAGGTCTGCTCCGGCGTAGGCACACCAATTGCAGGAAAATGCCACAATCTTTGGATCAAAGCCCTCCATTTTGTTCACCTACTTGTTCTTTCAGCTTGGTACTTTGGTAGAGGAAGTAATCGCCCTTTTCTCCGGTTTCTGCTATAATCCCAGCTCCTCTCATATCAATAACGTGCCGTACAACCTTTTCAATCGGTAAATCAGCTGCCTTAGAAATTTCTGGGATTGTCCGTGGCTCGATTTTTAGTTCACTAATTATAATCTGCTGCTCGATTTCTTCTTGTAAAATCTCCGCTACGACTTTTTCTATCTCGTCCTTGTCGATTTTCTCTGATGGTTCTATTTCCTGACCAAGGATCCATCGCATACGCTCTGATTTGAAGACACCCAACAATATATCGATAGCTCGACGCGGCGTTTTATTTATCCTTTACACACTCCATAACCTATCTCTCCGTAATGGCGGCCATAATCATAGCTGCGATTTGATCATGCGTGAAATGCTTCACGATAATGCCCTTCTTGGGGCAAGTGGCCTGACAGATACCGCAACCTTTACACAAGGCTTCATTTAGCTCAATAGTCTTCTTTACTTCACCTTCGGCTTCATATTCAATTAGCGTGATGGCCTTTCCCACGCAGGGATCAATGCAAAAGGCACAACCATCACACGCCTCCTTTATCACAACAGCTTTAGTTGGTTCTAATTCCACCTTTCCTCTCGCTAATGGAATTGCAGCTTTAGCCGCTGCACCACTCGCTGAAGCAATGCTCTCGGTGATGTTCTTTGGTCCCGATCCACAACCAGCGATAAACATTCCTTCATTAGCTGTTTCAAGGGGGTTTAGTTTCGGGTGAACCTCTTGAAGAAATCCATCGGCACCGGAAACTACGTGCAAGACTGACTGAATTTCTGAGATGTCCTTCCGAGGCGTTGCACCAACGGATAATACAATGAGATCAGCCGGTATGACCAAGTTAGCATCCGATAGGACATCATAGACCTTAACTTCCAGTCGTTTCTTCTTGGACACAACTTTTGGTAAGTCTGTATGTTTATATTTGACAAATCTGATTCGGTTTTCGAGGGCTTTTGTATAAAGTTTTTCATCTCTACCATAAGTCCTGATGTCTCGATAGAGAATGAAAATATTTGACTCGGGATATCTTTCCTTTGTTAGTAGCGCATCTTTGAGGGCGGGGGCGCAACATATTCTCGAACAATAAGTATAAGGCTTTTTTTGAGGTTCTTCAGAATTTGTACCTTCGTCTTTTACCTTTTCCTGCCTACTACCAACGCAAAGAATGAAAACGATATTTTTGGGGTTTGACTTCTTAAGAGCCAGGTCGATTTTTGTGGATGCGGTTTCATCTAGCACTCTTTCAAGTTGAAATAAGGTGATCACATTTTTATGAACTCCATAACCATACTCACCTTTACTCGGTTCATAAAGGTCGAAGCCGGGTGTGACAATGATGGTCCCAATATCAAGCTCTTCTTCTTGCAACCTTTCTTCTAAATCAATTGAGTTGCTTTCACATACTTCTAGACATTTACCGCAACTATTACATTGGTTAACATCAATGACGTACCTTGGAGGGAATGCAAATGAATATGGCAGATGAATTGCTTTTCTCGTCTCTAAACCGAATCGATACTCATCAGGCACATCAATGGGGCAGATCTCTTCGCACTTTCCACACGCTGTACAAGTCTCATTTACGTGGCGGGGTTTTTTGGCAATCGTGGCTGTAAAGTTTCCAATGTAGCCTTCCAAATTGGAAACTTCAGAACTTGTGTGGATGGTAATTCTTCCATTGGAAATAACTTCATCAATTAAGCTCTTAAGAATCTCAGAGGCTAGTTTACCCGTATATGTAAGGTTGCTTAATTGAGCTGTTTTTCCTCCAATGGTAGGCGCTTTTTCTACGAGGTGAACGTTGAATCCCCTTTGTGCCAAATCCAAACTCGCTCTTAGTCCTGCGATACCACCTCCAATGACTAAGACTCTATTGGTTACACCAACTTCCTTTGCCTTGAGGGGCTCTAATAATCGGGCTTTTGCTACTGCCATGCGTATTAGATCGCAAGCCTTTTCTGTAGCCTTCTTGGGTTCATGCATATGAACCCAGGAACAAGATTCTCGGATGTTCGCTTGTTCATACAAATAGGGGTTAAGTCCCCCTTCTTCTACCACAGCTCGAAAGGTTGGTTCATGCATCCGAGGAGAGCAGGACGCTACTACTATCCGGTTTAATTTCTCATTCTTTATATCCTCTTGAATCATCTCTTGGGCTGGAGCGGAGCACATGTACATGTAATGCTTTACTATGGGAACGTTGGGCAGAGTTGCAACATAATCTGCAACTTTTTCTATATCAACTACTCCTGCGATGTTTGTTCCGCAATGACAGATGTACACGCCGACTCGTGGCTCCTCAGATGTCATCTTATATCATCACTTGCGTCTTTGAGTAGGATTGAAGCGCGCATTGCCGCGGCACTTGCCTGGGTGACACTATCAGGAATATCCTTGGGACCCTCTGCAGAACCTGCTGTGAAAATTCCCTTTATGGGCGTGCTCACCGCATCAATTTCTGGGTTTTCACAAAGAAGGAAGGTGTCCTCGTGAGTGGGAAGCCCGAGTTTCTTAATTACTGCTTGAAAATGTTGTTCAGGTACTACTCCTGTTGCGAGAATAACGAGGTCGAATTCGAGTTCCTTGATTTCTCCTGTTAAGATATCTTCATGTCGGATGATTAAGTTTTGGGTGCTTGGGTCCTCAAAAATCACGGATGGTCGGCCTTTGACAAATTTTATCTCCCATTCGTCTTTGGATCGATCATAGAATTCTTCAAAGCCTTTACCATAGGCCCGGATATCCATATAGAAAATGGTAACGTGGGAATCCGGTATGTGTTCTTTGATCAACACACCCTCTTTGATGGCATACATACAGCAGAATCTTGAACAGAATGGATTAATTGATTGATCTCGCGAGCAAACACATTGAATGAAAGCAACGTTTTTTGGAATTTTTCCATCAGAGAAACGAATTATGTGTCCTCCAGTGGGACCTGATGGTGAAACTAGGCGTTCGAATTCTAGCCCGGTAATCACATTCTCAAATCGTCCATACCCATATTCTTCTTTTAGTTTAGGGTCATGCATTTCAAAACCTGTTGTAACGATAATAGCACCAACTTCAATTTCGAGGTTTTTCACCTCTTGATCAAAATTAACAGCCTCGGCACCGCATACTTTTTCACAAAGACCACAATTGATGCAAGCTTCTTTGTCAATGGTAAATTTCAGGGGGACGGCTTGGGGGAAGGGCACATAAACGGCTTTCCGAAATCCAAGCCCTAAGTTGTGCTCGCTTGAAACTTTTATGGGACAATGCTGGGCACAGATTCCGCAGCCTGTACACTTATCCGTGTCAATATAACGGGGGTTCTGACTAATACTGGCTTTGAAGTGTCCTGCCTCTCCAGTAATGTTAGTAACCTCAGAATATGTTAGAAGCTCGATGTTGGGGTGTCTTCCTACGTCTACCATTCTTGGAGTCATCATACATTGAGCGCAATCTAGTGTTGGAAATGTTTTGTCTAACTGCGCCATTTTTCCACCTATGCTGGGTTTTCGTTCAACCAAGTACACTTTGAAGCCCTGATCGCCCAGGTCCAAGGCTGCCTGCATGCCTGCGATTCCTGCTCCGATCACTAAACCTGCTTTATCCACATTTTCACCTCTCAACTTCGTTGAATTAGGGGGGTTTCTATATTCTTCATCACCAAGCCCGCTGCCTTAGGAATCGCAGATTGTAGGCTTTGCGATAAACCGAGTTCGACATTTTTGGATATGCGTTCTACTTGGCCTGCGATAACAACAACTTGGATTCCGTGATGTTCATGAAGTTCTTTAAGTAGGTTGGATGAAGGGGCTTGATGGAATGAAAAATGTTGAATCTTATAGGTGGGCAGATCCTTCACGGGAATGTGAAAGACTTCGCCAGGTTTTTTTCCAATATCTATGGCATCAATGACAATTAACCTCTGAGGTTTGGCATCGCTTATTATGAGATCAAATAGCTGACGTCGGATACCTGCTCCTACATCCATCAAGCAGGCATCATCAGGAATGTGATAATGTGTTTTAAGATATGCAATGGTAGCTGGACCAAAACCATCATCACCGAAGAGAATATTTCCACAACCAAGAACCAGAACTGATCTCTTGTAGTGCTCTGGAATGTGACTCATGTTAATCCCAATTAGGTGCCAGCAAAGTATTGTGTATAGATTTATATACAAATAAGGCGCAATGAGCTAGTTTATGGTTAGTATTTCAAATATTAACTTTACCTTTTTCGAATTTATGAAAATTTTATCAAAAATTAAGATAGGAGATTAAGAGAATGACAGTTAAAGTTGCTGAAGAATGGCTCGCAGTTTGTGGAGGCTGCGAGGTTTCGATTTTAGATATCGGTGAAGCACTGTTAGGTGTTCTTCCTAAGCTAGATTTCGTTCATATCCCAGTGTTGATGGACCACAAATATTTCGGTCAGACGGGTGAAAAAACTGAACTGGAAATTCCAGAAGCAGATGTCGGTATAATTTCTGGAAGCGTTCGACTGAAAGAGCAGAAACACATCGCCGAGGAAATGCGGAAGAAGTGCAATACCATTATCGCCTTAGGATCTTGTGCAAATTTCGGTGGCGTTCCAGCATTAGGGAATATGTACACAAATGAACAGATCTTTAATACAGTTTATAAAGAGACCAAAACTACAGATTCTAGTGAAACTCCTTCTGTGGGTATTCCTGCGTTTCTCGATCGGGTATATGCGGTGAATGAGGTCATCAAAGTCGATGTGGGGCTCCCCGGATGCCCGAGCATCCCCGAACATATTGCTGGCGCATTAACGGCGCTACTGGAAGGTAAATCGTTTGAACTCTCAGAAAAAAGCTGTTGCGATGATTGTCCTTTTGAACGAAAAGAGAAGGCACTCGCAGCAATTAAGAGACCTCTTGAACCACCAGAGCTCGGAAAAACCCGAGAAGAAACTCGATGCCTTCTAGAACAAGGGTTTCTTTGCATGGGTCCTGCGACAAAAGCAGGCTGTGGGGGCGATGAAGTGATACCTCGATGTATCCGTGCCAATATGCCCTGCCGAGGCTGCTTTGGCCCATTACGAGAAGATGCAAATCCGATGGTTGATATGATGGGTGCCCTATCTACTATCGGTTTGGATCCGAAGACAATCGTTGATAGGCGGGCCACACTAAATAGATTTGTTGGTGCGCAAGGTCGTTTGCGGCCCTTACCTGCGAGGTGAAAAAAATGGGCAAAGAAATCGTAATAAGTCCAGTTTCGCGCATTGAAGGGCATGCAAAGGTTACAATCTTGCTAGACGATGAAGGAAATGTTGCAGATACTAAGGTCCAAGTCGTCGAACTTCGAGGATTCGAAGAATTCACGAAGGGACGCCCTGTTGAGGAAATGCCCCGGATAACACCACGAATTTGTGGAGTTTGTCCATGGGCACATCACCTTGCATCTGCTAAAGCGGCAGATGCTGTATTTGGTGTCGAAATTCCTGATACCGCGAAGAAACTCAGAGAATTAGTCTACAGCACCTATTACGTTGAGGACTGTATACTCACATTTTACTTCCTTGCAGGACCTGACTTTGTAATGGGACCAGACGCTGATTACACTGTACGAAATGTAATCGGAGTCATCGGCAAGGTTCCTGATATTGCTAAGAAGGTGGTCCGCTACCGACAAATGGCACAAATGATGACACAAACCATGGCTGGAAGAGCCATTCACCCAGACGCTGCGGTGCCAGGAGGTTGGAGCAAACCTCTCACTAAAGAAGAGAGAACTCAATTAGTGAAAAATGCTAAAGAATTACTTAAGTTTGCTACCTTCACAATGGAGTTTGCCAAAGAAAACATCATTCCCCCATATCTTGAAGTAATCAAAACATTGGGTGCTATAGAAACAGGCTTCTTGGGATTGGTAGAAAATGGGGCTTTGAACCATTACGACGGCAGTTTACGAATGATGCAAGCTGATGGTTCATATGAAGACTTTGCACCCGCCGAGTACACAGACTACATTCGTGAACATGTGGAACCGTGGACCTATTGCAAGTTTCCCTACTACCATAAAGCAGGTAAACTTTCCTTAGACCCCGAAAACCCAGTTGGTGTCTTCAGAGTCGGCTCACTGGCTCGAATCAATGTGTGTGACAAAATTTCAACACCTCTAGCCCAAAAGGAATTGGATGGATTTCGAAAGACCTTTGGTCGCCCAGCACAACAACCGCTGCTCTATAGGTACGCAACCTTGATAGAACTCATCTATGCTGCTGAACGAACTCTAGAATTACTCAATGACCCTGAAATAACATCCACAAAAACACGGCTAGCTGTTACTCCACGTGCTGCTCGTGGCGTGGGGGTTGTTGAAGCCGTGCGCGGAACCCTAATCCATGACTATGAGACCGACAAAAATGGTCTTCTCACCAATGTAAATCTCATCGTTGCAACACAGAATAATAATGCCGCAATAAACATGTCAGCGATGAAAGCAGCTAAGGATTTGATCAAAAACGGTGAATATGACCAAGGGCTTCTAAACACTATCGAAATGGCGATTCGTGCGTATAACCCCTGTTTCAGTTGTGCCACCCATCTTCTGGATGGACGAATCGCAGTCAAACTTGATATTGTAAATTCTGCTGGGATCGCAATCGACAGTATAACTAATTACTAAAAGAGACAAATCTGGGATCGAAAGACCCATTCAATCATGATCTAAAATCCTTTGCCTGAATTAGCATACATTGCAGAAAATCCGCTATCCTGCTCTCACCAGATCGATGCCGTATACTGTATTGAACTCTGGGCTGCCATCAACCACACACCCGTTCTGCAGATAGCACTAAGATCTACCACCGATTTTAGTAGCTTGTCGTTGACACAGTGATGTTATTTGTCAAAAAGACCACTTCTGTTTTGAGCTGTGATCAACCCCAGTTGCTGCACGTCAATGGGTAAAGAAGACTCATCCACCCGCTCTTTTCCTTTCGATTCGACGAGTAATAAGAATACTGAGTTCAACCAAAAGGATCAGAGGAAGGCCAATTAAGAGTTCAGTTACAAGGGTGGGGTCAGGATCTATGATTGCAATGCCGATAATGATGCCCGGGTATAACATCTTCCGGTTTTTCGTGATTTGATCTGTGTCAATAATTTCAAATTGAACCAATATTACAAAGAAGACAGGGGCAGTGAAAAGCAACCCACAGACCAAAAGTCCCCCCACAACCAGTGAGTAAAAACTCGAGAATTCATATAGCGGGGTTATTCCTAATGGCTCGATAAATAATAGAAGCATTCGAATGGTCAAAGGTACTACCAAAAAATACCCGATTAAAAACCCTATGGTGAAAAGTAGACAAAAAGATACCACGAATGGATATAGCATCTTTTTTTCGTGCGCGAAAAGAGCAGGATTAATGAACTTATAGAGTTCGTATGCAATGACCGGCAGGCTAAGTACTGCACCAAACATCACTGAAACATAAAGATAGACCTCTAATGGTGAAAACCAGCTAACAGGAACAAGGGACACATTTGGTGGTAGAAAATCAATTTGGAATTTTCGAATTAAGAAAATCGTGGGAGTAAGATATTGTGGATTTCCACTCAAAATTCCAGCTAAATTGATACTAAGGGGAAATACCATTGCAAAAATCGTGAAAATTATAACTGCGTAAAAGATACGACGAAGATGGTGTATTAAGACCCTGGCATGTTCTCCGAAACTTAACCTTTCTCTTACCTGTTCTTCTGTGTTTGCCATTTCGGACCATCTGCAATTTTGAGGAATAGAACCACAAGGATTATTAGAACTTTATTTAGCACGCATTCTACTTTTGATGCTTAATTCAAATAGGAACGCTTTGTGAGTTGTACTTGAGCTTCTCCTAAATCCTATTTTGCGGAACTTGCGACCTCTTCTTCCTCGGTGATTTCTTCTCCGTTTTTAGCTCTCCTAAATTCCTTAATTCCTTCGCCTAAAGCTCTAGCTAGACCCTTTATTCTAGAAGCTCCGAAAATTAAGACGATTATCACTAAGATGATAATCAATTCTTGCCATCCGATAATTGGTATAGTTTCATTCCTCCGTCAATGCTAATGATTCTGCCTTTTCTACCTTTTCCGTTTTTGATAAGATTTGATCTCTGAGTTGATTGATTGTTTTTCCTTCGGTATTAATGTTCAGTTTCTTTGCAATCCCTACGAGTGCATTTCTTTCTTGGACTCTTCCTTTAGGTTTTGTTGGACGATTACCTGCCTCAGTGAGTTCTGTGGTTGCCTTGGTGAACTCACGCCAAGCCCTTCCCAGCTCTTTAGCAATTGTTGGTAATTTGGAAGGACCAAAAACAAATAGGAGTATCGCAAGTATTAACAGAATTTCTGGCATTCCAAGCAAGCAGGTTCACACTCGTAACCCTAAAAATATGGATATTGGCATTAAAATTAGTATGGTGACCACAGTATTCTACTAACATACAAATAGCTATGGCGTTCGCTCCTAAATAATAAAGAGTAGCTGATTTAATAAAAATAATCTAAATTATTCAAATAAGCGAATCGCCCTCCTTCTAAGCACATATGCAAGAATCATTCCTCCGACGAGTCCAATTGCGAACCCGAAGGGTCTAATTCCCAGACTTATTGCAGCTACAAAAAGTAATACAAATACATCATTTCTATTTTCAAAATCTATGTCTCGAATAGAGCTCATTAACTCTAAACCAGCAAAGAAGAGTAAAACACCCAAAATCGTAAGAGGAATTAAACTGAAAATCTGTAGTAACACATTGCCAAACAGAACTCCTAATACAATGAGAAAAGAACCTATAATGAATAAAGCACCACCTGTTCTTGCACCGAAACGATAATGTCCAGCCAGTCCGCCTGCCCCATGGCAAACCGGGAACCCTCCAAGCATAACTGGAATGATGTTTAGCCCTCCAATACTTAGAGAGAGTTTTTTTGTGGGAATAGGTTGTCTGTCGGGGAATAACATCTGATAGTGAGATTTGGTAGCAAGAATAGAGTTTCCAATAGTTAATGGAATTTGAGGAACAGCTAACAGAAATATGCCAAAAACGAATTCCACAAAAGAGGGAATTATTACGGAAGGAAGATGAATACCGAATCCCTCAATGAATATACCAATCGGAAATCCGTTGAAGAGGGAAATCACCAATCCAAACAAGAGAATAATCAAAGCAACAGGGAATCTTTTGTTTCGAAAAAAAAGTAAAACGATAATAATTCCCAAGATTGCAAGAATCCAGTTTATGGGAATGATCTGAAAGAGACTTATGTATGATAGAAGACCTCCCAAAGGATATTCTGCCAACATATACGTAGTAGCCAATGTGACCATTCTGAAACCAAGACCCAGTTGAATGCCGCGGATTACGCTTTTTGGAGTTAGTTTTTCAATAAGATCGATGAAACCAAATAAAGACGCAAGTAGAAAAAAAATTATTAGAAATATTCCAGCCCCTATAATCATGCCAAGGCTTACACTTTCTGTTATTGCTAGTGTGGCAATCGCTTTCATTGGTTGGACTGGGATAGGAGCACCAAAAATTATTCCACTTACAATGTA
>CAYFXY010000011.1:9344-9822 GCA_964347205.1 uncultured archaeon | reverse complement strand
AAGGCAAGAAGGATGCTGGTCGGATTCATTCCCGTAACAGCGATTAGACCTATTACAAATGGAATAAAAGAACCAAGATCACCAAGAGCTCCTGCCAATTCGCTTCGATTGAACTGAATTCGGCTGCGTTTTTCAGTAGCGAATGGCAGTTCAGTGATAAAAACATCCTCCTTTTTTCCTGTTCGAAATATATAATTGCTTAAAGCTTTTGTGATAATCGAAGAACGATGTCAACTGCAGAAATTGATAAAATTGTGGAAGAAATTAGTCGATTTAGGAGAATCCTCGGACCTGGAATCGCTTACGGCACTAAAATGGTTCTCGGTGCTAAGAAGGAACTCAGAATCAAAGATATGAAAAAAGCCAACCTACTTGTGATAGCTGAAACGAGCCATTGTCTCCCTGATGCCATACAATATCTGTGTGGATGCACCATTGGAAATAGACGTTTAGTTATCCGTGACTATGGAAAAATGGC
>CAYFXY010000011.1:3359-9334 GCA_964347205.1 uncultured archaeon | reverse complement strand
GAAACGAGCTATTAGCATAACTATCGATCCAAAATATCAACAGCGAGATGTCGAGTTTTCTCAAAAACTAATACGGCTCAAAGAGGAACGTAAGTTCAAGGATATTGAAGTTCAACGATTAGATGATTCAACCGATATCCTTGCTTTACCGAATAAGGAGTTGCTTCGCTTTCAGGACGTCGAAATCACTGAGCCATTATCAGCCATCTTCAAACCGTCAGGGATTATCCAATGCGAAAAATGTGGTGATAGCACAAGAGAAAATAAGATTCAAATTAGAGATGGGAAACAACTCTGTCAATTGTGTGCAGGGGTTGAACAGTCTTATTATAAGTTGAAGTATGGTGGAAACGTTCTCTAAGAAACAGTCCTGAACAAGAAGCAAAGCTCATGGAACGTCAAGAAACAAGAAAAGGATTTGGTTTAAGAGTCCAAAATCTTGGTTTTGATCTGTTGAAGAATCTGCTCCCATTCTTCATTCACATAAATACCACTGTTACGAACCTTAGAAGATTTTTCTGTAATTTCAGGGAAGATACCCGTAGTTGCTAGTATTGGTTCAACGGTTCCTTCAAGGATTTTTTTAAGATCTTCTTCATTTTTTGCGGTTATGATTTTAATGATATCCTTTCTGTTTGCAATCAAAGAATGAAAGCCTTCGATTATTAGAAGATCTAATTCCTCAGCCTTGGCAATATTTATGTATGATTCGAGATTATCGTGGGAGGTTTCTCTCCTTTTTTTAATAGCAATCTGTTCGGGTGATACGCAAATAACTAACTTTGCCCCTGCCTGAGAGTGCCTCCATGTATCCTTTCCTTTTACATCAAAAGTAAATCCACAATGATGCACGTGTTTAATAGTTCCAATTCTCAATCCTTCTTTTGAAAGGGATGAAACTACGAACTCAATCAATGATGTTTTTCCAGAATTCGAGTATCCTAGAACTGCAATAATTGGCATCATTTTGATCACTATGATGAAGCTTGCATTATATGAGGAAGCTCATGCTTTCCAAACAATACAACCTCAACAATGCTTCCTTTCTGCAAATTTGTTCTTTTTGGTACAATGGTGAATCCATTTGAGTAAACAAGGCTACTTAATCGACTTGAACCGCCAAAAACGGGTGTAGCCTCATACTCTCCATTCAAATAGTTTAGACGAACCCGAACGAACCTAGCCATCGGTTTACTCTCAACATCCTCGGTTAATCGTGCTTTTATTTTCGGGATGGGCGAAATATTTTCTTGTCCGCTATATTCATGTATCAATGGAGCTACAAGAAGATAAAAAGCTGCAAATGTTGAAACTATATGTCCAGGTAGCATTACGATGGGTGTTGCCTGTATAATTCCTGCCCCCATCACCTTGCCCGGGCTTAATTGTACGCCATGAAAAACAATGCCCGGTTTTCCCAAAGCCTCAATGGCGTCAGGTACGAAATCCTTAGGACCGACCGAACAGCCTGCGATGGTGATAACAATATTAGATCTGCGTAATGCTCTAGCCATTATGGTCTTTATCTGAGTCAAATCATCGGGCACAATTCCGTATAATTGAGGATCTGCTCCAAATTCTTTTACCAAGCCAGCAACAATAATAGCAAAATTGTTAGCGATCTTATCTGGCTCCAATTTACTTAATTTTAATAATTCGTCACCTACTGATACAATCCCTACTTTGGGTTTTTTATAGACCTCCACTGATTTCATTCCGATACCTGCTAACAATCCCGTATCTTGAGGTCTTAAGATATGTCCCTTTTTCAAAACTGCCATTCCCTGGGCTACATCTTCTCCAGTCCTAGCAACATTCTCACCGGATTGTATCGGTTTTGTTATCAGGATATGATCATCATCTAAACGAACACGTTCGATCATAATAATGGCTGTTGCGCCTTGTGGTAACGGAGCTCCACAGGCCACCAACATTGTTTGCATTACAGGTATTTTCTGTATCGAATCCTCAGCAAGAATCCTTCCTGCGATTCTGAGTTTAATTGGATTTTCGCCAGATGCCTTCAACGTAAGTGCGTGGTCAACTGCATATCCATCAAAAACAGCTCTACTAACTGAAGGGATATTCACATCAGATTTGATGTCACTTGCCAAAACGCGACCATTTGCTTCCGTTATCGGAATGACTTCCGATTTCAGTGGTTTTGCTGCAACGGCTTCAAGGAAAACTCTTTGAGCCTTATCATGGGGTATCAACTTGAAGATTCTTTTGAGATCGTTTCGTTTCATCGGAAAATACCTCAGTCAAATTAGATGTTCGAAGATAGGAAATCATATCAATTTGTGATTTTGCCTCTTGCTATCTGTATGTAAATGTTAATCTTTTCCCATTCATGTTGGATGTAGGCTTTGGTGAGCTTGGCGATTCCTTTGTAGAAGTCGATTGAAGTCACTTCTACTATTTTATCAGTAAAAGTTGGAACCCACAGGACTAAATGCTCGTTTATGAAAATTTGTTGCTGTTCCAAATTGCTTATTGCATTGACTAAGCGATTCTCCTTCCATGCGAGGAACTCTTCGTGACACAGATGACGCATGAAATCTAGTTCAAATCCTATATGATCAGGTGGTTCTGAATGGTATTGCTCCGGAACGACAAGGCCGGCCTTAGAATATTCCTTAGAGACCTGTAAAGTTCTTTCTCCAATTATCTTGCCTTCCAAATAGAGAGATTCATATGGTGGAGGCGGTCCATAATTTGGCTTGATCCCTCGGAAAAGCCGTGTATATTCGATCGATAATTCTCTTCGCAGTATTTCAACTGACACTTTTTTAGATTTATCCATGTACTCTTCAACAATTCGTAAGCCTTCAGCTATCTCCTTTGGGAAATCCTCATCTGATTTCAAAGGAGACAAAAGAACGCGTAAGTTTGGATCTAGCATTCTTTTCAGGAAATCCTCCCCAGGCCTTTGAAGAAAAATTAAACTCAAGAAGCCATAAGTCTTACTTCGAAACTCTGCTAGCTGAGAAAATTCCTCTCTGGTTATACTCTTATCCTTCAAATTTAGAACCTCTTATTTGGCGAAATAATCCTTAACCCAGATTCCTAGTTAATTAAGATGATGTGTTACCGTACCATAGTTCTTAAAAGTCAACACTATAATAATAGAAAAAAATTTGTATTTAGACTAGAATATTAATTATAATGGTGCTGACTTTTCTCATAAGATTTCTCTATTGTTTTGGTTATAATTTTAAAAGCATATTTATAATAATGTCTAATGATTTCTCCGCCATATTTGAAAATATTACCTATAGTCAATTTCAAATAGCTACTGCTTTTTGATATTAAAATTTATGGCAAAACGTATGCTATAGAGAGGATAACATTTGTCTGATATTCTGGGTGAGTCGTAGATGAAAGTCACTCGAAGAGATTTTATCAAAGCTACTGCAGCAGCTGCAGGAATAGCCGCGCTAGCTGATTTCAGCTTTAAGGGTCCACTAACCACTCTGCTAACTGGACCTCACCAGAAGCTATCACCTGCTGAAACGTGGGTCTCAACAACTTGCTGGATTGGAAAACAAGATTGTGGGATGCTTGCTCGTGTTATTGATGGGCGAATTTCAAAATTTGAAGGACATCCAGATCACCCACGCAATTTCGGAACCCTCTGTGTGAAGGGAGTAGCACAAATCTCAGCCATTTATGATCCTTACAGAGTTAAAGCTCCCTTGCGAAGAACAAATGCCAAGGGTCAACCCGGTGTATGGGAGGAAATCTCCTGGGATACTGCCCTGACGCTTGTCGGAGATAGAATCCAAGATGTCATCGCTAGAGATCCCAGACTCCTAGTTTGGCAGAAGGGACGAAGTAAAGCCAAAGATTTCTACGATACGGCATTCGTCAATGCATCTGGGGCCACCAAATTACACCATGGAGCCTACTGTTCCGATGCTGGATATAGAGCCTGCGAATACACTGTGGGACTCCACGGGGTCCTCCATCCCGATTTTAAATACACCAATTATCTCATTAGTTTTGGATGGAACCTAGTTGGGGCCGGAGGTAATAAACTATGTTGGCTAACTTGGCCACATGAATTCCTGGAAGCCAAGGAACGGGGCATGAAGGTTATCAATCTAGATCCGCGGCATGGTAGTATGGGACCCCATGCTGATGAATGGCTGCCAATAAAACCCGCAACAGATATTGTATTTTTCCATGCCCTTTCCAACCTGCTTATTGAAAACGGAACAATCGATACAGAATATCTCAAGAATAACACAAATGCTCCCTTCCTTGTTCAACCTGATGGCTTTTTCGAACGAGATGGATTAAATAACATTTTAGTCTGGGACCTGAACTCCGCTTCGAAGCAACCACATGATACCGTAGGAATCGATCCTGCTCTAGAAGTTGATGCAGGAGTAGGACAAACCGCGTATCAATTGTTCAAAAATTATGTAGCAAATTTCACACCGGAGAATGCAGAAAGCATCTGTGGTATTGCTGCTAACAAAATACGCCAGATCGCTCAAGAAATAGCTGATAATGCTCAGATAGGCGCAACTATCAACATTGATGGTTCAGATTACATCCACCGCCCGGTCGGTATGATGGCCTATCATGTTTCCCAGACAGAAATTGGCTTCCAAACCATGCGAGCAGCCATGCAAACCCTGATGCTTCTTGGATCAATCGAGGCAGTAGGTGGGACCAGAATCGAATTCAAGCGAAAAGTAGATTCAAAATTTACCTCGCTTGACACAATTACAATTACTGATCCTCCCTACGATTTGACACTAAACAAAAGCAAGTTTTACCCAATCAACAGCAATAATACATCCTTAATTGCCCATGCTTTGCGAACTCCACAAAGCAGGGCCGAATTTGGGTTAGACTTCGTCCCTGAAGTTATGATTGTACATATGGCCAATCCAGTGCTTTCGTTCCTCGATCAGGAGAGGATTCATGATTTCCTTAGTTTATTCCAATTCATAGCTGTTATTGATCCATGGATGAGTGAGACAGCTGATTACTATGCTGATGTGGTGCTCCCCTCATCCACCATTGAGAAATATGAAGGCCCCCTAGATGTTGGAACACAATATGTTAATGCGACCTCGCTGAGGTTGCCACCGATACCACCCCTCTTCGATACTCGGGGCGATATCGATATCTATCTTGATCTCTGTGAGAAAGCGGGTATCCTATTTGGATCAGGTGGATATCTTGATCAAATCAACTCAGCGTTAAGTTTGGATCCCCCTAATGACCTCGCCTTGGATACTAAACCAACGGTGAGAGAAATCTTTGACAAATGGGCAAAAGATGCTGGCTATACAGGCGTTGACTTCTTCGAACAAAACAGTGTGGATGTATCACCCAAAGATGCCAGTACAATGTACGCATCGACCACCGCACGAACCTCAGGTGGAATAAAGCATAGGCTTTATGGAGAATCCCTTCTAGGTTATCAACAGACAATGCAATCTAAAGGCGCTGACCAGATTTTCTGGCAAGACTATACTCCACTTCCAATCTGGAGAGCTCCTACTATGGACCAATCTCCATCCAGTTATGATCTCATTCTTATTTCATACAAGAAGATTGAGTTTAAACAATCAAGATCCACGTTCATCCCTCTTCTTAATGAACTGGAGCCAAGACAAGAATTGATTATCAACTCTCAAACGGCAGCGGCAAAAGGTATTTCGAACGGGGACGAATGCATCGTCGAGTCACATAACGCAGTGACTGGAGAAACTCGGAGTATGAGGGCTAAGGCTAAAGTCATCGAAGGCATCCGGCCTGATACTGTCGCTCTTTCACACCATTATGGCTTCTGGGTGCACCCGAAAGCAAAGGATGGAGGTCAAACACCAAACATTCTCTTCTTCTCGACTCCAGGATATGTCAGTAATACCGCTGATCAATCTTTCCATGTTAGGGTAATGGTGACGAAGGCGTAGGTGGTGGTTCCCACGCTGAGCACCAGGATCCGCGTC
>CAYFXY010000011.1:1861-3349 GCA_964347205.1 uncultured archaeon | reverse complement strand
GGTTAAATATGTTTTTTTGATTGATCTTAACCGGTGCATGGGTTGCATGGCTTGTGTAGAGGCATGTAAAGTTGAGAATAACACTCCCGCAGATGCGCTTTGGATGTTCGTCTTTAAGGATGAAAACGGAACATACCCGAATGTCACAGAAGCATTCATGCCTAGACCTTGCATGCACTGTGAAAATCCACCCTGCGTAAAAGTTTGTCCAACTGGGGCAAGATTCAGTCGAGATGACGGGTTTGTCTTAACAGATCAAATTCGCTGTATTGGGTGCAGGTTCTGCCAAGTTGCTTGCCCTTATGGGGTAAACTACTTCATGTGGAAATCTCCCACAGACAATCAATATTATAGTTGGAGGATCGGAGAAGGGGACAACACGTATGGATCGGGTTCAGTGAATAGCGAATCTGGAGGCATGATTCCCCCTTACAAGAACCCTGACCTAGATGGCCTTTATGGAACAGACCAACGAGTCGTGGCAGGGGGATCCCACTTCATTGGAGTAATGACAAAATGCACCTGGTGTGTCCACCGCGTTGAAAATGGAAGGGACCCAGCTTGCGTCGAAAATTGTCCCGCTCATGTTTTGCATTTTGGGGACATCGATGACCCAACAAGTGAGGTATCCATTTTGTTAGGAAATAGACAATCAATGAGACTCGCCGCAGAACTCAACACAAAACCATCAGTCTATTATTTGACGAGGGAATAAAAATGGAAAGCACAAACAAAGAGGAACCACAAGAAACTCCCGAGGAAATGGTGGAAAAGCTCCTATCACCAATTACCAAGACGACTTGGAAATTCTGGGCTTGGCTTGTAATACTTATAATCGGTGTCGCTATTTTTGGTTATATTTGGTCTATTCAATTAACACTTGGACTTCACGTCACGGGAATGAACGATGTAGGGATAGGTCCCCAGTGGGGATTATATATCGCTAACTTTGTATGGTTCGTAGGTATTGCCCATGGAGGAATAGCAATTGCTGCTGCGGTTCGCGTATTGAAAATCGAGAAACTTAGGTCGGTTGCGAGAATGGGCGAGATTCTGACGTTAATCGCCTTGATGCTAGCTGGGCTCTCCATAGTCATTGATTTGGGACGGCCAGATAGGATGTGGAATCTGATAGTCTACTTTTGGGAACGCCTTCCCTCATCACCTTTAACCTGGGACATCGTCGTCATCATCATATATTTTGGATTATCCGCAGTATACTTGATCCTAGATATACGAGAGGATGTAGCTACATACAAAGATAGGCTTCCCAGTCTTTGGAAACCGATTTACTCTCTCATTACCCTTGGCTATACCCCTGAAGAAAAGGAGAAGGTAGACAAAGTTCAGTGGTGGTTAGCAGTTTCCATACTTGCCCTCATTGCCCTATTAAGCGGTGGAGTTATTCCGTGGTTATTTGCGCTCATACCTAGCCAACATGGTTGGTTCGGAGCCCATCAGGCTCCCCTATTCCTAACCGCGGCTTTA
>CAYFXY010000011.1:0-1851 GCA_964347205.1 uncultured archaeon | reverse complement strand
CTGGAACAGTTCGTGAGGCATATGGTTGGCGTGAAGAAATTGGTCCCGGGATATTCAGAACCCTTGGTATTGTATTAGGAATATTTGTGATAGCATATCTTTGGCTTGAACTCCAAGAGCATGTAACTTATCAATACCATGGGTATGAAGGGGAACTGGCATATTCGAACCTTCTCCTGTTCGGGTCATATGCACCTATGTTCTGGATAGTTACAATTTTACTCATTGTAAGTTTCGGAGTTCTCAGTATCCACGTTCTTAAACCCAGTGCCATAGGTGTTTTTGAGTCAGTTTTTGCCTCCTTACTCGTACTTGTAGCACTATGGTTGAAACGAGTATTGATCGTTGTACCATCACTACTTTTACCCCCATTTCCTTTACCTGGGGTAACTCCTGTGTACTTTCCAACCCTAATTGAATTTTCTTTGATCGCCGGTATCTTCGTTATCGGAGTTCTACTTTATATGCTGGCAACCAAAGTGATTCCAATTATAAAGGTGAAAACATGATGCAGATTGGATTGATCTTAATCTTTGGGATAGTCCTTGCTCCTGTATATGTCTTTATCCTAGCGTCATTTTTAGGAAAACCAAGAAACTTTAGGATTCCGCTCATCGCTGTCGGTTGGTTTCTGCTTTTCATCGTTTTGGCAATCTTGGTATTCCTGGCAACAGGCATAGTGCTGTCTTTCTTAGTTCCCTAGTGAATTCCCAAAGAACATTACAGAGTAGAACACTGTTCCCGAACCCCGAGATCCTTGAATGAGATGAAAAAAATGGTGGAAATAACTGACCATTCATCCCTTCATGAAATTGGTGTCCTATTGTGTGAATGTGAAGGAAAGATCGCGAATAAGCTTGCTTTCTCAGATATTCAAAAAGAATTTTTGAAAATGTATCCAGAGACTGCGACGAAGGTTACAAACGCAATCTGTAAAAACCCACGTGAAATCCGCCGGTTCATAAAACAATACCACCTTTCAAACCTTATTGTGGGAGCCTGTTCAAAATTCAAACCCCTCTTTGAAGACGAGGCACTTCAGGCAGATATTAAGCCGTTTTGCCAAAAAACAGTGAGTCTATTAGAACGATGTGTCTTAATTCATTTGAACAATGATGTAACCGAAAAAGCGAAGATTTTGCTTTTATCAGCAGTTGCTCGAGAAAAAGAGTTTGAAGGTGTTCCCTCAAAACACCTAGCCCGTGCCCCAACCCGGTTTGATAGAAAAGTGGATAGACGCGCCTTCCTCACTTTCGCCTTTAAATCTCGTCAACAAGTTATTCCTAGAATTAATGAAGAGCTGTGTATGATAGAACGGGGTTGTGTCCTTTGCATAGAAGCCTGTCCTGAGCAAGCTTTCTTTGAACATGGATCAATACTCCAGATTGACAGCTCGAAATGTGTAGGGTGCAGCGTTTGTTTGGGAATCTGCCCCCGACGAGCAATATTCTTACCCACCCAGACGCCCCAACAAATTGATGCGGAGGTCCGGACGCTTGTTCTAGCAAATCCCACGGTTCTCCAACCCAGAATAATTCTATTTACATGTGAAGGTGGTGTCACACTAATTGAGGACCTTGGAAGAAAAGGCGACTCTCTTCCAGGAAACATAATGACTGTTGAAGTACCTTGTATAGGAATGATCATGTCTTTCCATTTACTGAGAGCTATTGAATTGGGTGCAATAGCTGTCGGTGTATTACCTTGTAGTATGAAATGTCAATATAACTACAACCAAGATCAGTTGCTCGAATCTATTCAATCAACACAGGCACTACTCCAAACCATTACAATGGACTCTGAGCGAATATTTATTCTTGAAGAAAATGAAGGCGATTTAAATGGTTTAGG
>CAYFXY010000010.1:46027-49122 GCA_964347205.1 uncultured archaeon | reverse complement strand
CTAAGTTTCCTTGGAGCTAGGTATGCTCTCAAGTGGTATGATCAACCAATGGCAATGATTCCCGCCAATGTAGCCACTGTTGTCAATCATCTAGTAACAGGTATTGTACTAACTTTTGCTTCGATTTACTTTGGACTCAGTTTCTTTTTTAGCCCAGGATTAATTTCGCCTTGGGTTGTAGTGACAGGAACCATCTGTTTCCTAATTACCGCATTTTTCGCACGTCGAGTGCATAAACAAGCACAAGCTATGATGAAGGGCAGTTAAGTGTAAATTGGCTCAATTCCTAAGATTTCACATAGATCATATAGTTCATCCACAACATCACTGTATACCATGTGAAGATGGTTTGAGCGTAAATGTTGAATAAAAAGATCTGGATCCCCTTCGAGATTGATAAATGCGTGTGGCCAACGGTCGCGAGCCTCCTTGAATGTTTCTTTGTCTTGAACAAAGGCTTCGCCAACCGCAATTTGCATTACATACTCACCTCCAACTCGTGCTAGTCGAGCTAAAGTGACAGGCCCTTCTTTACAACTAAATGTTGGACAGGCTCCACCAGCAGCTCCCATGTATTCATATTGGGGATTCCAATCAACATCCTTGGCAGATGTTGCCAACTCTGTTGCTATGGTCCCACAGTTTACCAAACGAAGTGTACCAGTATTCATGTCAAAATCGTTAACATCTGCAAATAACACTGGCTGTCCGGATAATAGATGAAGAATGCGCATTGTGAATGCGGCATTCATATCAGCTTCACAGGCCATCATTAAGCCTTCGTTAATCAACCATGAAATCGGCATACAGCCGCTGACATAATTATCAATGAATTCTGGTTGACACTTGAATCCCCCAAAAGCGTAGCCTTCTGATTTCATTAAGTCTTTGATAGCAAAATATAATCGGACACTTTTTTCTAGAATCTCATTGGAGACATTAACGGAACCATAGGTCTTTTTTGCCCAAGTCATTTTCTCTTTTATCTTCTTAGCTGGTACATTCTGGGCATCTAAGTACAACCGTAACATATCCACGTGCTCGATTTCTGTACCGAAGATGTCCTTCATCTGGCTAAAATCAACCGCAGAGGTAACCATCCCCATGGTTTTTCCTCCAATAATCACCGCTTTGTTTCGACTAAGATTATCAAAAGCCATTGCGGCTCGGCAATAGCTATTAATTGCCTTAAGTAAATCAGGCGAATTAGGTTCTCCATATAAAAAGCGGTGTAGGAGATTGAGTTCATCAAGACTACCATGCGTTATAGCAGCTCCTACAAGGCTGAATGCTGCTGGACTGCGATAGCCAAAAACAATACTTGGCAATCCTGTAGCCTGTACTGCAGAAACTACCATTGGGGCATAGATCCAGGAGCCAATATTGTAGATGATACATTGGATGTGGTCATGTGCCATGTCTTCGGATATTTGAACCGAGTCTTCCATTGTTAAAATGAGCTCATTATGTGGAATGACTTCGAGGGGCTGCTTCTTAAGGGCTTTGAGCAGCTCTTTATGGGCTTCCTGTGCGATATCGATTCGTTCACGGGGTAAAGAAAGGGTAATGAGGCCGACTTTGGGCTTTAACATGTTTTTACCTCTTTTTGTAGATATGTATGCTACTCGGGGAATCGTTCTGATAAAAGCCTTTCATTCTGCTATAGTCGAAAATGAATTGATTGTTTTCTTTTTTCATAACAACGAGAGATATTTCAGTAAAATCAGAGCGAGAGGAGAAATTGAATCAAAGGGTCCTATTATAGCCAGGTCGTGATGGACTTTTTATACTATCACACGACAACAGCTCTGCTAGCAACCTCACCTAGAAACGCTACCAAAAACTTACTATTTCATTAAATTGGTTCAGAACTTGAAAGATGTTTTTTTGAGTGATGCTTATTGATGGTCATTTCATTTATCCTTCTTTGATCTTGATCCTGCAACTTTGGTCAATTTTGATTTACCAAGAACAAATCGAAGAAGGTTCGGTAAGTCTGGTAATTCTATTGTACCTGCTCCATAACCAACAGCCAATGGATAAATTTCTGGAAATACTTTCGTGGAGATAGGATTTAAGGCTGCAGTGAGTGCAGCTCCTGTGGGAGTTGCGAGCTCACAGATTTGGGGTCCCCCTTTGAAGGCTAATTTGTACTTTGTTAGGATGTGCATCACTGCAGGTCCTGGTGCAGCTAACCGACCATGACCACTTGGAAAGGTTCCTCCACCCACAGCAATGGGAAGAACATAATAGCGTGTGTGTTTAGGGTCAGAAATCCTTAGACTCTCGAGAGCAGTTGCTGCTCCTATAATATCAAGAATCGTATCAACTGAACCTGCTGCATGGAGGTGGACTTTTTCTAGGGAAAGTCGGTGAACTGAGGCTTCTGCTTCTACAAGTGCATGGATTGCTCGATTAGCAAATGCTCCGCTGGGTCTAGAAAGTTTGAGATCTTTTATCATTTTTTGAACTGCGTCTAAGAGAACTTTGCCTGAACGTGTTGAATAGGATTCTTCGATGTGAATCTCAAGCTGTAATCCATGTATGTGACTTCGTGTAACCGTTTGAGGTTTGACTGAAATATTGTGGCAGTTGGGCACGTAATTTACCGACGATTCCATTGCAGTTATAACAGTGTCTGTATCAGCTCCCAGGTCTAGTAGGGCCGCGACAAACATATCACCTGCAATTCCCGCGAGCTGCGGATCAATAACTAAGATTTTCGAGGTCAACACGATCCTAACCCATAATCTTGTCAAATCTTCAAGCTTTAATATTCTCGGTACTTCTATGAGAAGCTGGTGATTAGAGCATTGACGGAGCTTCGAGATATTTTAGAAAGGGTAGCTCAAGGAAAATATTCTATCGAAGAGGCCGAAACCAAGTTGCGTATTTTCAATATTTTGGAGGTTGCCCGTTTAGCTAAACTCGATATTCATCGAGAAACTCGTAAAGGTATCCCAGAAGTTATTTTCGCTCAAAACAAAACAACAAAGGATCTTTTAGAAATTGTCAAAACAGGATTAGAATACAAGTCAGTTATGATTCTAAGCAAAGTGTCAAAAGCTCAAGAACAAGCTCTAAAAGAATTTTGT
>CAYFXY010000010.1:45254-46017 GCA_964347205.1 uncultured archaeon | reverse complement strand
GCGAAGATTTTGTATTCGATGTTTTCGGAGAAGGTGAGATTATAGTTATTCATACACAAAGTTATCAGCCTCCGAAGACTGGAGGTAAGGTTGGGATTGTTGCGGCTGGAACCTCCGATCGACATATTGCGGAAGCAGCTCGAGTTATGGCAGAGCAAATGGGTTGTCAGGTCTTTCTAGCCCATGATGTTGGTGTCGCTGGAGTACATCGCTTATTTCCTGAATTAGCTGAGATGATTGAACAGGGCATTGATGTTTTGATTGTAGCTGCTGGAATGGAAGGGGCACTTCCCTCACTAGTTACAGGACTTGTTGATATTCCTGTGATTGGGCTTCCTGTCTCTACAGGATATGGTCTTGGCGGAGAGGGTTTAGGTGCTCTAATTTCCATGCTTCAATCCTGCTCTCTGGGTCTTGCAATCGTCAATATTGATAATGGTATTGGCGCAGGAGCTATTGCGGCACTGATTGCTAATCGGATATCTCAAAAGAAAGATTGAAGGGATATCTAGAGAAAATCGCAAATTATCTCCCTGACCTGAAAGCGTATGGAGAGGTTTTAAGAGGGATGTAAAAGGCAGATAACCTGTACTCATCATTAGGGCTACCTCCATGGATTAGGAGTAATGATGGGCATACTAATCACCAGCGGGAAAATTGGCGATTTCCAATGTCGAAGTACTGCCAAGTCCCAAGGATATGAGTGGAAAAAATGCAACCAAATCCAGTGGGCTGGGTGTCCACAGGGGATGCACATCTACCA
>CAYFXY010000010.1:44862-45244 GCA_964347205.1 uncultured archaeon | reverse complement strand
GGCGATTGTCTACATCGTCGCCAATCTGCTGCTGGGGATGCACATCTACCACGGAAAGCAGTTTTGAAGATGATTGTGGTAGGAGATGGTGGGGTTGGAAAAACCACGCTTATTCATCGCTTCTTAACCGGTAATTATTTAGATCAACGCATGACGGTGGGATCAGGATTCGCGACTCGCGATATAGTAAAGGAAGGTATCACAATTACTCTAACTATTTGGGATTTTGCTGGTGAAGAGCGATTTCGCTTCCTTTTACCGAGTTATTGTCGCGGTGCCTTGGGTTGTATTCTTGCCTTTGATTTAACTCGACCTTCAACGTTTTATCACCTTGATGAATGGCTCACGTACTACAATACTGAACGAACGCATCAGGGGAAAA
>CAYFXY010000010.1:44060-44765 GCA_964347205.1 uncultured archaeon | reverse complement strand
TTACCAATGCCGCGCCAGCTACTAGCCAGAAAATAAGCGTGTAACCATTCGTTTACCTCGCGAAATCTTCTTTTTTGAGGCTATGAATCTCGAATCAGAGAAATACACTTAACCAACTCGCCGAACCGTTCAAACCCAACTCGGGGGCAATATTCAGCTTCAAGGTGTGCTCTTATGAAAAATACCGATCGACCACCAACCAAGAAAGAACTTCTGGAAAAGACCAAACAACCTGCAAAAGCAGCAATGAAACTTCATCCCTATTATAAAGGAAAAATCCAAACGATACCCAAATGTACTATTCGTGGATTCGAGGATTTTGCTATTTGGTATACGCCTGGCGTAGCAGCCCCTTGTCGTGATATCAAAGCTACAAATAAAGCTAATACTATTGCTGTGGTCTCTGATGGGAGTCGAGTTCTCGGTTTGGGTAATATCGGACCTGAAGCCGCAATACCGGTAATGGAAGGTAAAGCGCTGATTTTCAAATATCTTGGTGGCGTAGATGCGGTTCCGATTTGTCTGAATACACAAGATCCAGAAAATTTCATTCGAGCTACAAAACTGCTACAACCAAGCTTTGGTGGAATTAATCTTGAAGATATTTCGAAACCCAAATGTTTCAACATTCTTCGTCGACTCCGATCTGATATGAATATCCCTGTTTGGCATGATGATGCTCAAGGAACTGCAGCGATAATTTTA